>NZ_JBHWES010000008.1:0-249090 GCF_042734105.1 Streptomyces sp. NPDC059679
GCGTTCGCCGACGGCGGCAGCGGAGCACACCGCCCCTCGGTCTTCCAGAACCTGCTGGGCGACGGCTTCATCGAGCAGGCATTCCGCACCGCGCGGGCGGCCGACGCCTCGGCCAAGCTCTGCTACAACGACTACAACATCGAGAACTGGAGCGACGCCAAGACCCAGGGCGTCTACCGCATGGTGCGCGACTTCAAGTCTCGCGGTGTGCCCATCGACTGCGTCGGCTTCCAGGCCCACTTCGGCACCGGCGGCCCGCCGGCCAGCTTCCAGACCACCCTGTCGAACTTCGCCGCCCTCGGCGTGGACGTCCAGATCACCGAACTCGACATCGCACAGGCACCGACCACCGCGTACGCGAACACGGTCAAGGCCTGCATGAACGTGGCGCGGTGCAACGGCATCACGGTATGGGGCATCCGGGACACCGACTCCTGGCGCGCCGGGGACAAACCACTGCTCTTCGACGGCAACGGCAACAAGAAACCCGCCTACAACTCGGCGCTCACCGCGATGGGCGGCACCCCCGCGGCCGCGGCAAGTACCGTGACGAAGACCGCGGTGAGCTGATGTCCCCGAAGGCGGCCGGGTGGAGCGCTCCGGCAGCATCGGCGGCTCCTGGACCCAGCTGGCCGCCTCCGAGTGCAACCCGTTCGCCCGGGCCGGCAACACCACCTTCCATGAACCCCAACGCCGGCGGCGACTACAACACGCTCCCGTGGCGGCTCGGCCTGCTCACCCAGACCAACTCGTCCTGCTGACCGACCACCGGGGCCGCCGCGGATCCCGCACGGGACCGCGGCGGCCCCACTCACGGAAAGGAGTGCCGCGCGTGTCACGCAGATGGAGGACCGCCCTGGCCGCGGTCGCGCTTGCCACCGTGTCCGGCCCGCTGACGCCCCTGACGGCCGGGGAAGCTCCGGTGGCGGTCGCCGCGGTCAGTACGGCGACGGGAAGCACGACTGCGGCCCCCGCCGCCTTCCCGGGCGCGGAAGGGTTCGGGGCACAGGCCACCGGGGGAAGGGGTGGCGAGGTGTATCACGTCACCACCCTGAACGACTCAGGTCCCGGTTCCTTCCGGGACGCGGTGAGCCGAGGCCCCCGTATCGTCGTCTTCGACGTGGGCGGCTACATCACGCTCGCCTCGCCGCTGCACATCGCGAGCAACATCACCGTCGCCGGGCAGACCGCCCCGGGCGACGGGGTGTCCACCCGGGGCTACCAGATCTCCGCATCGGACTCCGACAACGTCATCGTGCGGTACATGCGGTTCCGCCATGGGCTCACGCCGAACCAGAACCGGGACGCCGTGGGGATCGACAGCGGCAGCAACATGATCTTCGACCATGTCTCTGCCTCATGGGGGCGTGACGAGAACTTCTCCATCAACTCGAGCACGAACGTCACCGTCCAGTACTCGATCATCTCCGAGGGTCTGTCGCCGCACTCCTGCGGCGGCCTCGTGCAGAGCGACGGCGTGACGCTGAGCCACAACCTGTATCTGCACAACAAGACCCGCAACCCCAAGTCGAAGGGGCGGCTGCAGTACGTCAACAGCGTGATCTACGACTGGGGGTCGGACGCCTACATCCTGGGCGACTCGGCGGGCATCAGCAACGCCAACGCCGTGGGCAACTACTTCATCAAGGGCCCCTCGTCCTCCGGCGGTCCGTTCTCGCGCGCCAACGCGAACTACCACGTCTACGCCTCCGGGAACCTGTACGACGGAGACGTCGACGGGCAGCTCGACGGCCGGGAGACCACAGCGGCGGACCTCGGGCCCGCCACGGTGGAGAGCCAACCCTTCGCGTTTCCGCCGATCACCGTGGAACCCGCGGGGCAGGCATACCAGAGCGTGCTGGCGAGCGCGGGCGCCTCGCACCCCCGTGACGCCATCGACACCCGCCTGGTCAACGATGTGGTCCACCAGACCGGGGCCATCATCAGCGACCCGGAGAGCGTGGGCGGTTTCGGCACCCTGCGCGGCGGCACCCCGCCGGCCGACGCCGACCGCGACGGTATGCCGGACGCCTGGGAACGCGGGCACGGGCTGAACCCGGCCGACCCGTCCGACGGCAAGGCCACCGACGCCACCGGCTACACCCACGCCGAGACGTATCTCAACGAGCTGGCGGTCGGCCACGAGCGATGACGCCTCGCCAGGAGAAGGAGGTCAGCCGTTCCAGCTCTCGTCGTACGGGTCGCGCGGGGGCGCGACCGGCCTGGCGCGGCTGACCTCGATAAACGGGATGGGGCCGCCGTCGTCCGCACCCCGACGGTCGGCCGCGGCACGGCGGTCGGCCGCGGCACGGCGGTCGGCCGGGGCGGGGCGGCCTTGACGGTGGCCACGGTGGGGACCTCCGGCGTCGAAGGGGTCGCGAGTGGGTGCCTCTCCCCTTCAGTACGCCGCCAGTACGCCGCCGCACGCACAACTGCTCACTCGCCCCGGTGGGTCATACGCTGCCGAACAGCTGCGTCCAGTAGGTGCCCGCCCGGCTCCCCGTCGCGTAGCCGATCCCGATGTGGCTGAACTCCGGTTTCAGGATGTTCGCACGGTGTCCTGGGCTGTTCATCCAGCCTCGGACCACCTCCGAGGGAGTCCGCTGACCGCATGCGATGTTCTCGCCGATGCCGCGGTGGCGGCATCCGGCGGCTGCCGCCCGGTCCCATGGCTGGCTGCCCTCGGGGGCCGTGTGGGAGTAGAAGTCGCGCGCGACCATGTCCTCACTGTGCCGCTGCGCGGCCACGGTCAGGTTCGGGTCGGGGGCGAGCGGCGGCAGTCCGGCCGCGGCGCGCTCCGCGTTGGTGAGCGCGCGGACGGCCTCCGCCGTGCGGGCCAGGCCCGCGGCCGTGAACGGCTGGGCCCACAGCACGGTCCAGAAGACCTCGCCCGAGCGGCCGCCGACGGCCCGGCCCATTCCGACATGGGCGACCGAGCCATCCCGGAACGGCGCGCCGCGCTCACCGTCCTCGATGCAGTAGTCCACGAACTCGGCCGCCGTACGGGGCCCGGAGACGATGTGCTCGGCGATGGTCAGACAGGAATAACCGGCGGTGGCGATCCGGTGGAAGACCGATGTCCCATCGGGGCTCTCCAGGCCGAGGCCGCCCTGTGCGGCCATGGCTTCGGCGTGGGCCCGGGCGGCCGTGCTCAGCCGGGCGTCGAGGGCGACGGCCGGGGCCCCGGTCCGCGACCGTACGCCGTTGACCAGGCCGAGGAAACCGTCGGGGTCGTGGGCGGCGCCCGCCGGGGACGTGGCAAATGACGGAGCGGACGCCGGAAACGACGGAGCCGACGGCAGATACTGCGGTGCAGGTGGCGGAAACGGCGGTCCGGGCGGCGGAGGTGGCGGCTGCTCTCCGTCGTCCGCGACGTCGACGCCGAAGTCCCGCGCCACCCCGGCCAGCCCCTCCGCGTACCCCTGCCCCAGGGCCCGTATCTTCCACCGGACACCGCGCCGATAGATCTCGGCGAGCAGCAGCACCGTCTCCTCGGTCGGGCGCGGCGGGGTGAACAGGATGGCCTGCCCCCCGCCCGCCCCCCTGACCCTCATGGTGGGGGCGGGCAGCCTGCCGAGCGGTGTGCCGGGTTCGGCGGGGCTGATCACCACCGTGACGCGGCTCGCGCCCCGCCGCAGCTGCCCCGGCCGGAGGGTGACGGTGTCGCCCTGCAGCAGGACGCCGGGGGCGGTGCGCTGGTTGAAGAAGACGAAGTCGCCGTCCCACGCGACCTTTCCGTCGTCTCCGGTGATCAGCACGGACAGGTCGAACGGGCCCTGCACCCGGATGAACAGCATGCCGTCCGGGAGCAAGGTGTTTCCGCCGGGAACCAGTTCGCCCATGTCACACCCAACGCGGGGGCGCTGCCCAGGGTTCCGGCGCCCGGATCAGACCAGCGGGGCAGGGTACGTCGGGTACTCCACCCCGGAGACATGCTGGACGACGCGGATGACCTGGCAGGAGTAGCCGAACTCGTTGTCGTACCAGAGGTAGAGGATCGCGTTGTCCCCGTCGACCTTGGTGGCGCCGGCGTCGACGATCGAGGCGTGGCGCGAGCCGATGAAGTCGCTGGAGACCGCGTCCGGGGCGCTGGTGAAGTCGATCTGGCGCTTGAGCGGCGAGGTCAGCGACACCTCGCGGAGGTAGTCGAGGACTTCCTCGCGGTTGGTCTCGCGGCCGAGCCGCAGGCTGAGGATCGCGATCGAGACGTCCGGGACCGGGACCCGGATCGAGCTGCCGGTGATGGTCGCCTCGAGGTCGGGCAGCGCCTTGGCGACGGCGGAAGCCGCGCCGGTCTCGGTGATGACCATGTTGAGCGGGGCCGAGCGACCACGGCGGTCCGACTTGTGGTAGTTGTCCAGCAGGTTCTGGTCGTTGGTGAACGAGTGGACGGTCTCCACATGGCCGCGGAGCACGCCGTACTCGTCCGCCATCGCCTTCAGCGGCGGGACGATCGCGTTGGTGGTGCAGGAGGCGCAGGACAGGATCTGCTCATCCGGCTTGATCATGTCGTGGTTGACGCCGTGGACGACGTTGGGGACGTCGCCCTTGCCCGGGGCGGTCAGGACGACCTTGTCGATCCCGGGCTGAAGGTGCTGGGACAGGCCCTCGCGGTCGCGCCACTTGCCGGTGTTGTCGATGAGGATGGCGTTCTTGATGCCGTACGCCGTGTAGTCCACCGACGTCGGGTCGTCGGAGTAGATGACCTTGATCTCATTGCCGTTGGCGACGATCGTGCTGTTGGCCTCGTCGACGGTGATGGTGCCGTGGAACTGGCCGTGGATGGAGTCACGGCGCAGCAGCGAGGCGCGCTTGACGAGGTCCTGGCCGGCGCCCTTGCGGACGACGATGGCGCGCAGCCGCAGGCCGTTGCCTGAGCCGGCCTTCTCGATGAGGAGGCGGGCGACGAGGCGGCCGATGCGGCCGAATCCATAGAGGACGACGTCACGCGGCTCACGGCACTCGATCTTGTTGGCACCCGTGGCGCCGGCGACGGCCTCGGCGGTGAACTCCTCCACCGGAAGACCGCGGTCGTCGGTCTTGTACATCGCGGCCAGCATGCCGATGTCGATCTGAGAGGGGCCGAGGTCGAGCGCGGTGAGGGCCCGCAGGAACGGCATGGTGTCGGTGACGGAGAGTTCCGAACCGGCGATCTGCCGGGCGAATCGGTGCGTCTTGAGGATGCTGACCACTGACTTGTTCACCAAGGAGCGGCTGTGGAGCAGGACCGTGACGTCCCGCTCGCGCTGCAGCTTCCCGATGATCGGAATCATCGACTCCGCGATCTCCTCGCGCTGCTTCCAGTTGGTGAACGAGTCCTCGTTGACAGTCACAAATTTATCTTTCGAGCTAGGCGGCGCTCATATGCTAACCCCCCGCCATTTTGATCTTTCAAACGGAGCCACCCGAGCCCTGTCGATCGCACCGAGTGGAATGTTATAAATGCGGACATGAGCACACATGCTCGTATGTCCTGGCGGCGGCATCGGCCCCGATCCGGGTCCGAAGCTCCCCTCACATCCCGCTGGAGACGGCTGGGGGCCCTCTCGCGTGCCCGGAGCGTCGCCGGGCAGGTGTTCATCCTGCAGCTGCTGCTGGTCCTGCTCCTGGTCGCCGGCGCGGTCGTGGGCCTCGCGCTGCAAGCGCGGAGCCAGGGCATGACGGACGCCCGACGGCGCTCTCTCGCGGTCGCCGGGACCATGGCGAACGCCCCCGGAGTGGCCCAGGCCATGGCCAGCAACCACCCGACCGCGCTGCTCCGGGACTCCGCCGAAGCGGCACGGAAGGGCTCCGGCGTCGACAGCGTCGTGGTGTTCGACCGCCGTGGCCTGCGTCTCACCCACCCCGATACGACGTTGATCGGCAAGCGGATCATCGGCCCCGCCAAGCTGGTGCGGGAAGAGATAGCCGGAAAGACGATCTCGGAGACATTTCATGCGAGCCAGGGCCTGTCCGTGGTCTCGGCGGTCCCCGTCCTCAAGCCCGACGGCAGCGTCCTCGGCGGGGTGTCGGTCGGGGTCAAGGTCGAGAGCGTCAACAGCGTGATGATGCAGCGGCTGCCGCTGCTGCTCGGCAGCGCCGCCGGGGCGCTGGCCCTGACCACCGGCGGCACCGCGCTGATCAGCGGGCGGGTGCGGCGGCAGACCCACGGCCTGGGCGCCACCGAGATGACGCGGATGTACGAGCACCACGACGCGGTGTTGCACTCGGTCCGGGAAGGGGTGCTGGTCCTGGCCGCGGACGGGCGGCTGCTGCTGGTCAACAGCGAGGCCCGGGCACTGCTCGGCCTCGCCCCGGACGCCGAGGGACGGCACATCGCCGAGCTCGGCCTCGAGCCGCAGCTCGCGGAGCTGCTGGTGTCGGGGCGCCCCGTCACGGACGAGGTGCACCCGTGCGGCAACCGGCTACTGGCGGTCAATCTCCGGCCCACGGACCGTAGCGGCGGCCCCGCCGGAAGCGTGGCCACGCTCAGGGACACCACCGAACTGCAGTCGCTGTCCGGCCGGGCCGCGGCGGCCCGCGAGCGGCTGGAGCTGCTGTACGACGCCGGGGTGCGGATCGGCTCGACCCTGGAGCTGACCGAAACCACCGAGAAGCTGGTGGAGGTGGCCGTCCCCCGGTTCGCCGATATCGTCACCGTCGAGCTGCTGGACCCCGTACTCCAGGGCGAGGAGCCGGAGCCACCGTACGAGGTGCTGCACCGCACGGCAGTGGGCGGCGAGGGCGGCGAGCGCGGCGACACCACCGCACACCAACTCTTCCGCCCGGGTGAGCGGGCCTGCTACCTTCCCACCGCACCCCAGGGCCAAGCCCTGCGTACCGGCCACGCCGTCCTTCAGGCCGCGGTGAGCGACCAGACCGCGGGCGGCGACGCCACCGGACTCGGCGCCCCCGCCGAACACCTCCCCGACCACGGGATCCAGTCGCTGATCACGGTTCCGCTGCGCTATCGCGGCGTCACTCTGGGCCTGGCCAACTTCTGGCGGACGCGGCGGAGCGAGCCGTTCGAGGAAGAGGACCTGGCGATCGCCGGGGAGCTGTCCGGGCGCACCGCCATCTGTGTCGACAACGCACGCCGGTACGCCCGCGAACACGCCATGGTCACCACCCTGCAGCGAAACCTGCTGCCCGGCAGCCTGCCCGAGCAGGACGCCACGGAGGTGGCCACGCGCTACCTGCCCGCGCAGGGCGGGACGAGCGGCAGCTGGTTCGATGTCATCCCGCTGCCCGGACACCGGGTCGCCCTGGTCGTCGGGAAGGTGGCCGGGCAGGGCCTGCACGCCGCGGCCACGATGGGCCGGCTGCGCATCGCGGTGCAGAACTTCTCGGCCCTGGACCTGCCTCCCGATGAACTTCTCTCCCTGCTGGACGAGCTGGTCACCCGGCTCGACCTGGAGCAGGACACCGACCCGGACGGCGCGCGGATCACCGGAGCCACCTGCCTGTACGCGATCTACGACTCGGTGCGCGGTCTGTGCACCGTGGCCAGGGCAGGCCACCCGGCGCCCGTGCTGATCGGCCCGGACGGCACCGTGCACACCCCCGCCGTGCCGGTCTCCCCGCCCCTGGGTCTTGGCGGGGAGCCCTTCGAGGTGGCCGAGCTCCCGCTGGCCGAAGGAACTCGTCTGGTGCTGTACACCAACGGGCTCCTCGACAGCCATGACGGCGCCCCCGACACCGGCCCGGACCCACTGCGCCGCGCCCTCGCCGACAGCCCGGACCTCGGCCCCGAGGAGACCTGCCAGGCCCTGCTCGACACCGTGCGTCCGGCCCGCCAGAGCGATGACATCGCGCTGCTGGTGGCCCGCACCCGCGTGCTCGACCCCAAGGACGTGGCCGAGTGGGAGGTGCCGCTGGACCCGGCGGCGGTGGCCCCGATCCGCGCCGCGGCCGCCCAGCAGATACGGTCGTGGGGTCTGGAGGAGGCCGACTTCGCCGCCGAGTTGATCATCAGCGAACTGATCACGAATGCCGTGCGCTACGGTGCCCCGCCCGTGCGGCTACGGCTGCTCCGCGGCCGCGATCTGACCTTCGAGGTCTCCGACGGCAGCAGCACCTCCCCCCATCTGCGGCGGGCCAGGGCCACCGACGAAGGCGGGCGCGGCCTGTTCCTGGTCTCCCAGTTCGCGCGATCCTGGGGCACCCGCTACACCGCCGACGGCAAGGTCATCTGGGCCGAGCAGGCCCTGAGCGGCACGGCGGCGTTCGACGATGGCGCGCAGGGGTTCGGGGACAGCCTGGTCGGCCAGGGCGATCCGTCGGCCTTGTAGCGCCCGACGTACGGTATGCAGCGCTTTTCGTGCAGGCCCGGAGGTCAGGGGCGTGGTCCGACCGTCGTGGCCCCGTCCCGTACGGTGATCGCCGCCGCGGGACAGGAGTCGGCGGCATCCAGTACCCGCTCCTCCTCCGGGACCTCGTCGGCCAGCGGACGGGCGTGTTCCTCGTCGAGCGCGAACAGGTCGGGAGCGATTCCGGCACACATACCGGACGCGATGCACCGGCCCCCGTCGATCTCGGCCTTCCAGGTCATCCCGCTCACCACCCGACCGGCATGACACGCGGTCCGCGGACCAGCATCTGGTCCTTCCACACCACGTCCCCGGTCAGGCACAGCCCCGGGAAGCGGGTGATCAGCGCGCCGAGCGCTTCCTGGAGCTCAAGCCGGGCCAGGGGCGCCCCGAGGCAGTGGTGCACACCGTGGCCGAAGCCCAGGTGCTGGGTGGCGGGCCGGGCCACGTTGAGTTTGCCCGGCTCGTCGAAGCGCAGCGCGTCCCGGTTGGCGGAGCCGACGGCGACGAGGACGGGCTCTCCGGCGCGCACCAGTTGGCCGCCCACCTCGATGTCCTCGGTCGCGTAGCGGGGCTGGGAGGCGCCCTTGCCCAGCGGTACGAAGCGCAGCAGTTCCTCGACCGCGCCGTTCAGCAGGGCGGGTTCCTCGCGCAGGCGGCGCAGTTCGTCGGGGTGGTCCAGGAGTGTCAGCACGAAGTTGGGGATCTGGGTGGCGGTGGTCTCGTGTCCGGCCACCAGAATGCCCACGCACAGGTCGACGAGTTCGAGCTCGGACAACCGGTCGCCGGCGTCCCGGGCCTCGATCAGCGAGGTCATGAGGTCGTCCTGGGGCGCGGCGCGGTGGATCTCGATCAGCCCGGCCATATAGGCGCGCAGTTCATCGCGGTTGCGGTCGAACTCCTCGGCGCTCAGGGAGCTGGTGGACAGCGCGGCGTCGCTCCAGGCCCGGAACTTGGGCCGGTCCTCCTCCGGCACGCCGAGCAGCCGGCAGATGACCCCGACCGGGATGGGCAGGGCGTAGCGGTCGACCAGGTCGGCGGGCGGCCCGGCGGCCTCCAGCCCGTCGAGGAGTGCATGGGTCAACTGCCGCACCGACGGCCGTAGTTTCTCCACCTGGTGGACGGTGAACGCCTTGGCGACGAGGGTGCGCAGCCGGGTGTGATCGGGCGGGTCCATGGTCAGGATGCCGCTGTTGCGTCGGCCCTCGGACTGCCGGGGCTCGTCGTGGTGGAGCGCCGCGGCGCGGCTGAAGCGCCGGTCGCCGAGCACCAGCCGGGCCTCGGCATAGCGCGTGACGAGCCAGGCGGGTTCGCCGTACGCCATGCGCACCCGCACTAACCCCGGACGGTTCCTGGCTTCCTGGTACGCCTGGCTGAGCCCCAGGCCCTCGGAGGAGTTGAAGGGATAGGCGATCGCTTCCGACTGCACGGTCGTCTCCGCTGTGGTCACCGTGACCTCCCTTGCGTAAGCACGTGCTTACAAACGTAGGAGCCGCCCCTTGGTACGGTCAACGGCCCGATTGCGCCGTTGATCCGGCGATCCTGCGGGGGGATCGCGGAGAGCGGACGAGAGGAGTGTCGCGGTGGGTACGACCACGTCAGAGGGGCGGCGACGGGATGCGCAGGGCACTCGGCGGCGGTTGCTGGAGGCCGCGTCCGCGCTGTTCGCCGAGCGGGGTTACGAGCGGACGACGGTCCGCGAGATCGCGGATCGGGCCGGGGCGAACCAGGCGCTGCTGTTCCGCTATTTCGGCTCGAAACGAGCGCTGTTCGGCGAGGTGGTGGCACACGACGGGGAGGAGCAGATGCGCGGCACCCCGCCCGATGAACTGCTCCAGGCCGCGCTGCGCGGGATGCTCGCCCACCGCGGAAGAGAGCCGGGCAGCCGCGCGCTGGCGACCCTGCTGCGCTCCGTCGGCAGCGGTGACGAGATCGGTACGGCGGTACGTTCGATCAGCGACGACTACGCCCGGGTGCTGGCGTCCCTGAGCAGCGCCGACAACCGTGCGCTGCGGGCGGATCTGGCGTTGTCCTGGATGCTCGGCATCGGCATGATGCGTGTGGTCGTCGGCAAGGAGCCGCTGGCCGACGCCGATCCGGACGAGGTGTGCGCGCTGGTCATGGGGGCGCTCGGCACCCTGCTCGACGGACTGTCCGAGATGCCGGGGCAGGGTTCGGCGCAGGGGCAGGGTTCGGTGAACACCGAAACATCGGCCCTTTAGTGTCTGTGCCATGCGCATGTACATTCCACAAGAGGACACCGAATGACGCCGGGCGAGATGGTCGCCGTCTTCGTGGCGGGCACCAGTGCCGGCGCCATCAACACGGTCGTCGGTTCGGGCACCCTGATCACCTTCCCGGTGCTGCTCGCGACGGGCCTGCCACCCATCACCGCCACGGTGTCCAACGCACTGGGACTGATCCCCGGCTCCATCAGCGGAGCCATCGGCTATCGGAGCGAACTCAGCGGGCAGCGCCGGCGCATCCTGAAGTTCGGTGTCGGTGCCCTGCTGGGCAGCCTGACCGGCGCCACGCTGCTCCTGGCCCTGCCCGCGTCGGCGTTCGAGACGATCGTCCCCGTGCTGGTCGGGCTCGCCCTCCTGATGGTGGCGCTCCAGCCCGTGATCAGCGCGAAGGTGCGCAGCCGCCGTGAGAAGGCCGGGCGGGCCGCCCGCCGCGACGGCGGCCCGCTGCTGTTCATCGGCCTGATGCTGGCCAGCGTCTACGGCGGCTACTTCGCCGCCGCGCAGGGGATCATCTACATGTCCTTGATGGGCATCCTGCTCGACGAGCCCCTGCAACGCCTCAACGCCACCAAGAACGTCCTCGCCGCCCTCGTCAACACGGTCGCCGCGCTCTTCTTCCTCTTCGTCGCGGAGTTCGACTGGACGGCCGTGGCGCTCATCGCGGTCGGTTCCGCGCTCGGCGGCCAACTCGGCGCCAGGGCCGGCCGCCGGCTGCGCCCCGTGGTCCTGCGGACCCTCATCGTCACGGTCGGCACGGTGGCCATCGTCCAGATGCTGGTCGGCTGAGTTCAGGGGGTGGTACGGCGGTTGGCCAGCACGACGGCGCCTCCGGCGAGCGCGGCGGCCGCGACGACGGCGCTGAAGACGGTGGTGCCGCGGGACAGCCCGACCGCGTCGCTGAGGTATCCGACCGCGACCGGCAGCAGCCCGGCGGGGACGTAACCGCCGACGTTCAGCGCCGCGTTGGCCTCGGCCAGCCGGGCGGCCGGCACATGGGCGCTGATCAGCGTGAGCCCGCCCAGCTGCCCCATCCCCTGCCCCGCGCCGGCCAGGACCGCCGCGAGGGCCAGCAGCGGGGTGGAGGACAGCTGCACGGCCAGCGCCAGTGAGGCCATGGCCAGGGCGGTCGACGCGGCCCCGGCCGTCAGGATGGCGCCCACCCTCAGCCGCCGTACGGCGAACTGGACGGCGGTCGCCGCCGTGAACATCACGAAGGCGGTGGCTCCGGCCACCACCCGGCTGGTGGTGCCGAGCAGATCCGCCAGCAGTGAGGGGCCGAGCGAGAGGACGAAGGAGGTGGAGGTGATGCCGGGGGCGAACACCACGATGCCCAGCAGGAGATGGACACGGTTGGCGCGCGGCACGGACGGCACCCGGACCCAGGCGCCGGGCCGGACCCAGGCGCCAGGCCCGGGCGCGGCGGCGGGCCGGCGCAGCGGCATACGCAGCACGGCCAGCACCGCCAGGGCCAGCAGCGCGATCTCCACCAGGAACACGGTGACCGTGGGGCCGGGCAGGGTCTCCGACAGGATCCCGGCCAGCAGCGGGCCGAGCCCCGCGCCCAGGACCATGGCCGTGGAGGCCAGCAGCGCGGCGAGCCGCTTGCGATCCGGTCCCGCGACATCGGTCACCGCCGCCATGCCGGCCGAGACGATGGAGCCGACCGCCACCCCGCTCAGCAGCCGGGCGATGGCGAGCGCCACGATCGAACCGGCCGTCGCGAACAGCACACTGGCCACGACCCCCAGCGCGAGCGCCGGCAGCAGCACCGGCTTGCGGCCGACCCGGTCCGACACCACCCCGGCCACCAGCAGGGCCGCGATCAGACCCACGATGTAGCAGGCGAAGACGACGGTCAGCATCCCGGAGGAGAACCCGAGCTCCTTCTGCCACAGGACATAGAGCGGGGTCGCCGTGTTGGACAGGATGAACACGGCGGTCACCGGCCACGCCGCGAGCCAGACTTCCCGGCGCGGCGTCACCGGGGTTTCTGTGTGCTGGGCACTCCTTGCGCTCCCCATGGGGGCCCCCTCCAAACCGCACAGCAAGCTGTACGAGAAAAGTCGAACTACCAGTACGAGAAGAGTCGAACATAAACTCCTGTACGATTCAACTCGTACTGATGGTTGCGCTGTCTCAACGGAGGTGACGTGGATGCCGCAGACCGCCACGGCCCACAGGTTCGCCGCCCCCTGCCCCGCCCCCGCCGACCTGCCGGAACCCCTGCCCGAGCCCGCCCGTGACGAGCTGCGCCTCGAGGTGGTGATGGGCGCGCTGAGCGACCCGCTGCGCATGGGCGTGGTCCGCGCGCTGCTGCTGGAGTCGGAGGCGTTCGACCACCCGTGCGGCTGGTTCGGCATCGACCGCCCGAAGTCCTCGCTCACCCACCACTTCCGCGCGCTGCGCGACGCGGGGCTGATCCGGCAGCGCCAGTACGGCCTGGAGCGCCGCAGCCATGTGCGTATCGACGACCTTCAGGCGCGGTTTCCCGGGCTGCTCGACCTGATCGCGCACTGGACCCCGCCCGAGGGATGAACCCCGGCGGGGCGCTGAGTCCCGCGGGGCGCCGAGCCCCCGGATTCACCCCGTGGCCAGGGCCTCCACCGCGGCGATGGTGCGGTCTACGACCACGTCGTACAGCCGGCGCTGGGCGTCCGGCAGCCTGGGCAGCAGCGGGGCCACGGCCTCCTGCTCCTCCTGGGGGCGCAGCGCCAGGGCCTCCCGCAGCCCGGCCATCTTCTGCTCGGCGGGGCGCCGGTGGGTCTCGTACACGGCGTGGCCGATGACGGTGGAGCAGATGAGGGTGACGGCCAGGGCGAGTTCGTCCTCGCCCAGCCGCAGCGGGCGCAGCACACGGGTGAGGGTGACCAGCGCGGGCACCCACGCGGGCTGTTCGGTCGCGGCCATATAGGAGAGCAGCTGCCGGTAGGGCCGCAGGCGCTCGCGGCTGGTGTGCATCCAGGCGCGCAGTTGGTCCTGCCAGGTGGCGCCGGGCGGTTCGGTGTGCTCCGCGTCCGCGATGATCCGGTCGGCGACGGCCTGCAGCAGATCGTCGCGGTCCGGGAAGTAGCGGTAGAGGGCCATGGGGGCGGAGTCCACTGCCTCGGCGACCCGTTTGATCGTCAGCACGCCCCCGGGCTCACGCGCCGCCAGTTCCGCGGCGGCGCGGACGATCTGATCGCGCGACAGGCGCGGCGGACGCCCCCTTCCCCTGCGGGCCGTCCCGTCCGCCTGCTGCGCCATCCGGTGGATCCCCTCTCCCCGTCCATTTGCCATTCGCCCCCCGCCCGCCGACGCGGGCACCGGGGGTCAAGGCTACGCACCCCCTTCTCTGCGGCTCGGTTCGCCTCCGGGGCGCCTCAGCCCCTGTCGACGGTCGACCGTGCTCGGCCCTTCGTTCCTCAGGGCCTCCGCGCGCTCTCCCTTTCGACAGCGGCGCGCCCCTCCGGCTCACTCGCCGGGGCCTTGCCGGGCCCGGCGGGCCGTGCCAGCGTGGCGAGCATTACGTCCCGCCCCCTCACCTCGGGAGATCTCCGGTGACCGCACCTTCCCTGCCCGCGGACGTCGCGCGCGCCCGCCGCCATGGCATCGCCGACCTGCTGTCGCGGACCGCGGCGCGGGTGCCCGCCAGGACGGCGGTCGTGTTCGGCGCGCTCCGCCAGACGTACGCGGAGCTGGACGCGCTGGTGAGCCGGACCGCGGGGGCGCTCGCGGCCCGGGGGGTCGTCCAGGGCGACCGGGTCGTGCTCTACGCCCGCAACTCACACGGTTTCGTGGTGGCCTACTTCGCGCTCGCCCGGCTGGGGGCGGTGTCGGTGCCGGTCAACTTCATGCTGACGCCGCCGGAGGTCGCGTACGTACTGCGCCACTCGGGCGCCGTCGGCGTCATCGCGGGCGCCGACCTGATCGGCGCCGCGGACGCCGCCCTGGCCGAGGCCGCGCCGCCGCGGATCGCGCTGCGGGCCGCGATCGGCGGGCCGGAGGGGCGGGCCGGCTGGGAGGACCTGGCGGCGCTGGGCGCGGAGCAGGGCCATCCGGTGCCCGACCCGGTGGTGGCCGACGACGAGCCCGTGCAGCTGATGTACACCTCGGGCACCGAGTCGCGGCCCAAGGGCGCCATCATGACCAGCCGCGGTCTCATCTCCCAATACCAGACGGCGATCGTCGACGGCGGCATGTCCGGCGACGATGTGGAGGTCCACGCGCTGCCGCTGTACCACTGCGCCCAGTTGCACGCCTTTCTCACCCCGGACGTCCACCTCGGCGCCACCTCGGTCGTCCTCCCCGGCCCGGATCCGGCGGCGCTGCTCGCGGCGGTGGCGGCCGAGCGGGCGACCAAGCTGTTCGCGCCGCCGACCGTGTGGATCTCGCTGCTGCGCCATCCGGAGTTCGACCGCCATGACCTGTCCTCGCTGCGCAAGGGCTACTACGGCGCCGCGGCCATGCCGGTGCCCGTGCTGGCCGAGTTGCGCCGGCGGCTGCCGGGTCTGGCGCTGTACAACTTCTACGGGCAGACCGAGATGTCGCCGATCGCGACCGTGCTGGGCCCGGCCGACCAGGAGCGCAAGGCGGGTTCGGCGGGGCGACCCGGTCTGCATGTGGAGACCCGGCTCGTCGACGAGCGGGACCGCCCGGTGGCGCCGGGGACGGTCGGCGAGATCGTGCACCGCGGCCCGCATGTCACACCGGGTTACTGGCGGGACCCGGAGCGGACGGCGGAGGCGTTCCGGGGCGGCTGGTTCCACAGCGGCGACCTCGGCGTCTTCGACGAGGAGGGGTATTTGACGATCGTCGATCGTAAGAAGGACATGGTCAACAGCGGTGGGGAGAACGTCTCGGGGCGCGAGGTGGAGGAGGTCATCCACGCCCATCCGGCGGTCACGGAGGCCGCGGTGTTCGGCGTGCCGCACCCGTACTGGATCGAGGCGGTGACGGCGGTGGTGGTGACCGCGCCCGGCCGGCGGCCCTCGGCCGAGGAGCTGATCGCGCACTGCCGGAAGGGGCTGGCGGGCTTCAAGGTGCCCAAGTACGTGGTCTTCGCCGAGTCGCTGCCGAAGAACCCTAGCGGCAAGATCCTCAAGCGTGAACTCCGCGAGAAATACGCCCACTTGGGCGAGGTCGCCGACCCCGCCCAGATTTGACGTACGCGTTACACAAAAATATGCGACACTTGCCGCCGCTCCCCTGATGGGACGTCATACAGCAGCGGCGGCACGGCGCGTTCCGTGGCGTCGGCACTCCGGAGGACACCCGTGGCCCAAGCGCCCCATACCGCCGAGACGACGGCGGACACCCACGCGCCACGCACCGGACCGGTGGTCGCGGTGCTCGCTTTCGGCGGGATCGTGGTCGCTCTGATGCAGACGCTCGTGGTGCCGCTGGTCCCGGACCTCCCGGGGCTGCTGCACACCTCGGCCTCGGACGCCTCGTGGGCGATCACCGCCACACTGCTGGCGGGCGCGGTGGCCACCCCCGTACTGGGGCGGCTCGGGGACATGTACGGCAAGCGGCGGATGCTGCTGATCAGCCTGGGGATGCTGGTGGCAGGGTCGGTGGTGTGCGCGCTCAGCGACTCGCTGGCTCCCATGGTCGTCGGCCGTACGCTGCAGGGCTTCTCGTCGGGTGTCATCCCGCTGGGCATCAGCATCATGCGCGACGAACTCCCGGCCGAGCGGCTGGGCTCGGCCATGGCACTGATGAGTTCATCGCTGGGCGTGGGCGGCGCGCTGGGGCTGCCCGGCGCCGCGGCCCTGGCCGAACACGCCGACTGGCATGTGCTGTTCTGGGTGTCGGCGGCCGCGGGCGTGGTGGTGATCGCGCTGGTGCTGGCGGTGGTGCCGGAGTCCCCGGTCCACGGCGGCGGCAGATTCGACGTGGTGGGGGCGATCGGGCTGTCGGCCGGACTGCTGTGTCTGCTGCTGGCGATCTCCAAGGGCGCGGACTGGGGGTGGACCAGCGCGCTCACCGACGGGCTGTTCGGCGCGGCGGTGGTGATCCTGCTGCTGTGGGGGCGGTGGGAGCTGCGCACCGGCCGACCGCTGGTGGATCTGCGCACCACGGCGCGGCGCCAGGTGCTGCTGACCAATCTCGCCTCGATCGTGATCGGCTTCGCGATGTACGGCATGTCGCTGGCGCTGCCGCAACTGCTCCAACTGCCGGAGGCCACCGGCTATGGCCTGGGCCAGTCGATCATGACGGCGGGCCTGTGCCTGGGCCCCTCCGGGCTGGTGATGATGGCCGTGTCGCCGGTCTCCGCGCGGATCACCGCCACTTGGGGGCCCAAGGTCTCGCTGCTGCTCGGCTCCGCGGTGATCGCCGTCGGCTATCTGCTGGCCATCGTCCTCATGGCCGAGGTCTGGCAGATCGTCCTGGTCTCCTGTGTCATCGGGGCCGGGATCGGCTTCGCGTACGCCGCCATGCCGGCGCTGATCATGTCGGCGGTGCCGGTGTCCGAAACGGGTGCGGCCAACGGCCTGAACACCCTGATGCGGGCCATCGGCACCTCGACCTCCAGCGCGGTGGTCGGCGTGGTCCTCGCCCATATGACCACCCGTCTCGGCCCGTTGGCGGTGCCCTCCGAGGACGGCTTCCGCACCGCCTTCGCCATGGGCGCCGGCGGTGCGGTGGTGGCGCTGCTGATCGCCGCGCTGATACCGGGGAAGGGAGCGGACCGGCCCTCCGCCACCGCCGCCGGCGCACCGGCCGGACCGCAGCCGGTACGCCAGGGCTGAGCCCCCGTTCAGGGCCGTGGCGGCAGTGGCGTCAGGGCCGTGGCGGCAGTGGCGGTGGTGAGGGCCTGGGGTCAGGCCAGCTCGACCCCGGGCCGTCCGTTCTCCACCCGCAGCCGCGCCAGGGTCCGCGCCGCCGACTGAGCCTTGACCACGGTGTCCACGATCCGCACCTGGGCGTCGATACCGCCGCGGTCGATGTCGAAGAGGTGGTATCCGCGGTGGGCGTCGAGGAGCTTCCAGTGCGGGTTGTCGGGCACCAGCGGGTCGAACTCGGCGTGGAAGGCGGCCTGGTCCTGGTCCCCGTTCGAGGAGATGGACGTGCCCACGAACTCGGCCCCCACCGCCTGCGAGGCGGGGTCGGCGAAGTCCTGCTTGAGGTCGCTGATCATGGTCAGATGGCGGTCCCCGGAGAGCACCACCGGGTTGCGGACCTGGGCGAACTCGGCCATCAGCTCATTGCGTTCCGCCTGGTAGCCGTCCCAGGCGTCGTAGAACCAGAGCTTGCCCGGGCCCGCGAGCCGGTCGGTCTCGGCCATCATGATCTGTGAACCGATCAGGTTCCAGCGGGCGGGCGAGCGGCGCAGCCCGTCCAGCAGCCACTGCTTCTGCTCGGCGCCGAGCATCGTCAGCAGCGGGTTCTGCGCGGCCTCCTGCGTGGTGACCTGGTCGCTGCGGTACTGCCGGGTGTCCAGCACCTGCAGCCGGGCCAGGCTGCCGAAGTCCAGGCTGCGGTACATCTTGATGTGCGGGCCATTGGGCACCGCGGTGGCGCGCACCGGCATGTGCTCGTAGTACGCCTGGTAGGCGGCGGTCAGCCGGGCGACGAACGCGTCGTGTGACTGCTTGTCCGGGTCCTGGGGGATCTCGCCCGCCCAGTCGTTGTCCACCTCGTGGTCGTCGAAGGTGACGATCCAGGGCGCCTGCGCGTGCATCCGGGCGAGGTCGGGGTCGGTGTGGTACTGGGCGTAGCGGTTGCGGTACTGGACGAGCGAGTACGGCTCGCCCTTGCCCTCGTGGCGGCGTACGCCGGTGGCGGCGGGCGTGCTCTCGTAGATGTAGTCGCCGATGAACAGCACGGCGTCCGGGTCCTGTTCGGCCATGTCGGCGTACGGCGTGAAGTAGCCGTGCTGCCAGTTCTGGCAGGAGGCCAGGGCCAGCCGCAGCGGGGTGGCGACGTGCGGCGAGGGGGCGGTGCGGGTGCGGCCGACCGGGGATATCTGGTCCGCGGCGCGGAACCGGTACCAGTACTCGCGGTGCGGCCGCAGACCGCGTACGTCCACATGGACGCTGTGCCCGAGGGCGGGCAGGGCCTGCGCGGTTCCCTGCCGGACGATGCGCCGGAAGCGCGGGTCCTCGGCCACCTGCCAGGCGACGTCGACGGCCCGGTCGGGCATGCCGCCGCCGTTCAGCGGGTCGGGGGCGAGGCGTGTCCACAGCACCACCCCGTCGGGCAGCGGGTCACCCGAGGCCACACCCAGGGTGAAAACGCCGCTGGGGAGCGCGGGATCCGCGGCACGCGCGGTGCCCGCGAGGGCCAACTGGCCCACGGTCGCCGCGCCGACGGCCGCGGCGCCGGCGGCGGCGAGGAATCGACGTCTGTCGGATGGGCGTCTGTCGGATGGCTGTGCTTCGGCCTGTCCAGGCATGGCGGTCCCTCTCGTCCGTCAAGCGATGGGTCATGGCGACCGGACGTGACGTTTTCAGGGCCACCTGGGACGGACCCTTAACGGCAACCGTCCAGAAGATGACGCGTGCATGTTCAGTAGGCGTTCAACGGGCCTGTTATGCAAGCTCTTTGTAATAGAAACTGCAGTCCTGGAGGGTGCCGGCCGGATCCGCGGCGTACCCGGGGACGATGCCATAGCGGGTCCAGCCGGCCGCGCCGTAGAGGTGGTCCGCGACGCTACCGGTCTCGGTGTCCAGCATCAGGAGGGTGGCCCCGGCCTCGGCGGCGGCCCGTTCCGCGGTGGCGAGGAGCGCGCGGCCCAGGCCCTGGCCACGGGCCTCGCGGTGCACGATGAGCTTCAGAACCTCGCCGCGGTGGCGGCCGTTGGGCTTGCCCTCCAGGGCCAGGCTGACGGTACCCGAGATGCCGTCGGGGCCCTGGGCGACCCAGACGGCGAGGCTGCCGTCGGCCACCGCGGGCTGCCGGGCGCGCCACCAGTCCACCGCCGCGCTCTGGTCGAAGGAGGCGAGGAAGCCGAGGGAGAAGCCGCCGCGAACGGCGTCGACCAGCAGGTCGGCCAGGTTTTTGACGCTGTCGTGGAACGTCTCGGCGGACAGGCGGGTGATGGTGTGCAAGACGCGCTTCCTTCGCTCGTAGCTGGGTGGGGGGCGGACGCTCACGGCGGGACGACCACCACGGCGTAGCGCACCGGATCGGGCCCGGGACAGCGGAACCGCGACCGGTCCCACAGCCGGAAGCGCAGACAGTCCCCCGCCCGCAGCTCATGCGCCGCGCCGCCCACGGTGACCTCGAGGACCCCTTCCAGCACCCAGATGTGCTGCTCCAGGCCAGGTACGGGCGGGGTGTCGTACGAGATGTCGGCACCCGGCCGCAGAATCCCCTCGACGAGCTCGCCGCGCAGCCCGGGGTGGGGCGGGGACACCGACCGCCGGGTGAAGCCCGACTTCTCGTCCCGCCACACCGCCTGCCGGTCGGCCCGGACCACCCGGGGCGGCTCCTCCTCCACCTCGGCGAGCAGCCGGGACATGGTCCGCTCGTACGCCGCGCACAACTTGCCCAGCAGCGCCGCGGTCGGGCTGATCTCCGCCCGCTCCAGCCGGGACAGCGTGGAGCGGCTGACGCCCGTACGCCGCGCCAGCTCGTCCAAGGACCAGCCGCGCTCCACCCGCAGTTCGGCGAGGCGAACCGCGAGCCGGGCCTCCAGGGGCTCGGGGCCGGGCGACGCCTCCTCGTCCACTCATGCCTCCTCTCTCATAACCGGGAATATATCCCAGATGTGAGAGAGCGGGAAGAGGCCGGGGTTGCCGTGATGGGCTAGTCGCGGGGAAGCAGCGGGCCCAGCGGGCCGAGGTCGATGTTCAGGTCGTCCTGGGTCAGGCCGAAGTGCTCGCGCAGCTCGGCCATGTTCTTCTCCAGGGCCATCAGGGTCAGCCCCAGTTCCTCGATCTGCTCGTCGCTGAGGTCGCCCTGGTCGACCCGGCGCAGCGCTTGACGCTCCATCAGCTGGCGCAGCAGCTCCACGATGGTCAGCACCAGGCCGGCCAGGCTGTGCCGCACCGACTCGGGGTCCACGGTGATGCGCCGCGGGTCGCCGGGACGGCGCTCGTCGTGGAAGCGGTGATCGGGACGCCGGTCGTGGTGATCGGGGCGCCGGTCGTCAGGGGTGCGGTCGGTGGTCATCTTCGGCTTCCGCTCCGGCTTCCACTCGTACGGAAGCGATCAGTGCCCGAAGGGAGATCCGTACGAGGTCGATGTCGGCGATGCACAGGGTGATCTCCCCGCTGATCACGACCCCTCCCGCCAGCACCCGGTCGAGCAGGTCCACCAGGGCCACCTCACGCCGTTCGACCGCGCCCGTCACGGCTCCTCCGCCTCCGGCTGCGGCAGGGCCGTGAACGAGTACGGCGGCCATGGGCCGCTGAGCTCCAGGCCGACCTCGGGGAAACGCTCCCCGAGCGCGGTCACGGCGGCGGCGAACGCGTCGGTGCGGTCATCCGGCACCAGATAGGAGTTGTTGAGGACCATCCACCCCTCGTACGCGGCGAGCGCCGCGTCCTGCGGCGGGTGTTCGGCGGTGGCGACCGCCAGTTCGGCCAGGGTCGCATGGACCTCCTCCGCCCGCTCGGTGGCGCGCAGATGGGCCGTCTCCTGCTCCTGCCGCTGGGTGCGGCGGCGCGCGAGATAGGCGGCGCCGGGCCGCCCGCCGCCCTCGGCCGCGTCCTCGGCGGGGTCCGGGAGGAAGGCCCGCGGATCGACATAGGCCTTTACCCCCCACTCGGTCCGCCCGGCCACCCGCCGCAGCGCGGCCGCGAAGTCCGCTTGCCGTTCCGCCAGCATGGCGCGGACCCGTTCGTCGTCGTGGTAGAGCGTCGCGAAGCGCAGCGGGACGACATGGCGCCGGCCGGCGGCGGCGTCGATGACCCGGTGGTGGGCGCGGGCCGCCCGCTCCAGCCAGCGCAGATCCTCCAAGTGCTCGCGCAGCGCCCGCTCGTCGAAGTCGCTCCGCGGTACGGAACCGACCACGGCCGCCAGTCCCCCGCCCTCGACCACGCGCACCGGCTCGTCCGCCACGCCGGTGAGACCGGCGGGCACACCCGTGTCGGCCACGTCGGCGGATGTCACCGCGTACAGCCACGTGGCCTCGGGCCCGGTCACCCCTGCCCCTCTCCTTCACTGTCTTCTCGCTGTTCTTGCCGCTGGTCCCGACGCTCGCCGCGGCCGCTCTCCAACTCGCCGATCCGCCGCCGCAGCTGTTCGTTCTCCTCCAGGACGTCCCGGGCGCCGGAGGAGAGCGTGGGGTCGTGTTCCCACCAGTCGATGCCCATCTCACGGGCCCGGTCGACGGAGGCCACCAGCAGCCGGATCTTGATTGTGAGCAGTTCGATGTCCAGCAGATTGATCCGGATGTCCCCCGCGATCACGATCCCCTTGTCGAGTACGCGCTCGAGGATGTCGGCCAGGTTCGCGGGCTCGTGGCGGGCGGGCTCGCGGGTGGCGCCCGCGCGCCGGCTCGGTACGAACCCGCGGTCCTGGCCGAAGTTCTCGCTCATCAGCCCTCCTCCGGCAGGCCCCGGGCGTAACGCTTGCCGCGCCGGTAGGAGACGAGTTCGCCGTGGTCGTCCACCGTGACCCGGTAGAGGGCGAGGAGGTCCGTGGTGTCCGGCACCCGGTGGATCTCCACCACCTCGACGCCGACGGTCCAGCCCTCGTCGCCGCGCTCCAGCGACACCACGCCCTCGGGCTCCTCCCCGGTCAGCTCCCACACCTGGCGTACGGCGCTCACCGCGGCCCCGCGGGCGTCCATGGGCCGCCGCCGGGGTCGTTCTTGCCCACGGTCCTCGCGGCGGGCCCGGTCCCGGTCCCGCTCGTCGTACCCACGGCGCCGCTCGTCGCCGCGGTCGTCCCGTTCCGCACGGGACACGGCTCACACCTCCAGGCCCCCGGCCGACTGCGAGCCCCGCATCAGCCGGTCGACCAGTTCACTCTCCAGCTCCGCCGCCTCCTCGTCGGACAGTTCGCCGGACTCTCGGGCCTCCGCGACCTCCTCCAGGCGCTGGTGGATCACCGTGGGGTCGTACAGCTCCCGCAGCGCCTCCTGCCGCAGTTGCTCGGCGATCCACGCCACGCCGCGCACCGGTGCGAGCGGAAGGGTCAGCAATCCGGTGATCAGGCCCATGGCTAGCCGCCTTCCTCCCCTTGGCGCAGCGCGTCGGCCACGAAGTCGTACGGGGCCAGCGGCCCCAGCAGCCGCAGCTGGACCCGGCCGTGCCACTGCCGGGCCAACTCCTCCGCGGCCTGCTCGAACGCCTCGCGCCTCTTGTCCTCGATCAGGAAGGCGGCGTTCACGACCCCTTCGGCGGACGCCGGCTCCGAGGTCGCCACCGCGAGCGCGAACGGCGCCAGCCGGTGCTCGATCTCCCGGGCGTCCGCCTCCCGCTTGGCGCCGACCGCCTCCACGACCAGCTGTCCCAGCTGGATGCGCAGGTCGTATCCGGCGGCCTCCGGCAGCCCTTCCAGCTCCTCGCGCAGCCGCCTGGCCTCGACGTGTTCCTCCAGTACCTCGCGCAACACCTCGTCCTGGACATAGCGCGCCCTGAGGGTGAACTGCGCGCTGCCCCGGAGCCGGTCGAGGGCCCAGCCGAAGTCGTCGTGGCCCTCGGTCAGCAGTTCATCGGTCACCGCCCGCGGATCCCGTACCACCGTGCCGAACCGCAACGGCAGTACGGGCATGCCCGAGGCGGCCAGCGTGTCCAGCACTCCGGCATGGGCGCGCAGATCCTCGGGGGTCCCGAGCGGCTTGCCCGTGGGCACCTCGCTCACCACCGCGGCCAGCCCGCCGTGCCTGATGAAAGTGATCGGGGACTCCTGGTCTTTGACGGTGCCGACAGCGGGCAGGTCCTTGACCGCCTGGTCGGCCCGTTCACCCTGTGCGCCCTTCTCGTCGGGGACCACCCCGTACACGTAGCAGGCGTGTCCGTCCTGGGCCGTCACCGCTCGCGCTCCCTGTCACTCGGCTGACTCCTTCTGCGCCGGGGCCTGTCCTCGGCGTCGCGCCGGCGCGCTCCTTCTCGCTCTTCCTCCTCATCCGCAGGCTGGAGAAGGTCGCTGACCTTCTCCTTGACGCCCTCCAGCGCACCCTTGGTCTTCTGGCGTGCGCCGCCCTCGCGCATCTCCTCCATCAGACCCGGAATACCGCGTGTCTCGGTTCCGCTGCGGGCGATGTCGAGCCGGCTCGTCGCCTCGGCGAACTTGAGATACGTGTCGACGCTGGCGATGACGACACGGGCGTCGATCGTCAGCAGCTCGATGCCGACGAGCGACACCCTGACGTAGACGTCGATGACCAGTCCCTTGTCCAGGATCACGCCGACCACGTCGGCGAGACCGCTGGACGCCGGACGGTCCAGATAGCCGCCCTGCTGCCTTGCTACGGTCACCACGCTCACCCGTTCCGGAGCGGGGGTCCGTCAGCGGCGCGAGCGCCGCCCGGGCTCCTCGTCGTCCTCCTCGTCGTCCTCCTCGTCGTCCCTCTCCTCGTACTCGCCTTCCTCGTCCGCCGCTGCCGCCTCCTCGTCGTACTCGTCGCCTTCGTCGTACTGGTCCTCTTCCTCGTACTCGTCCCCGGGCTCCTCGTCCTCGCGCTTCTCGTCCTTCGCGGGGACGACCTCGCCGTCGTGGATCTCACCGCGCCAGCCCTGGAGCTCGTCGGGGTGGAGGAGAACCTCGGACATGACATGGCGGCGGTAGTGCTTGAGCTCCAGCCGCGCGCGGCGGCCCTGGGCGCGCCAGAGGTTGCCGGTGTGCTCGAAGAAGCCCTGCGGGTGGTACTGCAGGACCAGCAGGACCCGGGTGAGGTCGGGGGCGATCTCATGGAAGGTGACCGCGCCGTCGACGTGGCCCTTCTGGCCCCGGGACCGCCATACGATGTGCTGGTCGGGCACCTGGTCGATGATCTCGGCGTGCCACTCGCGGTGCGAGAGGAAGATCTGCGCCTTCCAGTCGAGCTCCTCGTCGCTCGTCTGGTCGACGTTCTCCACCTTCTTGGTGAAGCTGGGGAAGTCCTCGAACTGCGTCCACTGGTTGTAGGCGACCGAGACGGGGACGCCGACGTCGATCTGCTCGACGATGTTGGTGACCTTGAGCTTCTTGCCCTTGCCGCCACCGCCTCCGCCGCCGCCGAGGAACGGCACGGCCTCCTTGACCTTCTCCTTCGCCTTCTCCATGACCTGCAGCGCGCCCCCTTTGAGCAGCGGCTTCACCGGTGCCTTGAGCCCGAGGCCGCCCCCGTCCCCGAGGTTGGTGACCGTGCTCAGGGCCCGCTCCCCGAGGGCGGTGAGCAGGTTCTGTGTCTCCTTCATCAGCCGCTCGGTGGGCAGTTCCTCGGTCAGCGTGGAGAGGGCGCCCAGATGCCGCTGTCCGTCCGCTCGTTCAGCCATGGTTTCTCACCCTCGGCTTCGCCGCTCGGACCCTCCGGTACCGACCTTCTTCCTGGGCCGCTCCGGACGGTCGGTCGTCTTCTTGCGCCTGGCCTCGTCGGTTTCCTCGGTCTCCTTGGTCTCCTTGGCCTTGTCGGTTTCCTCGGTCTCCTTGGCCGCCTTGGCTTTGGCCTCCTTGGCCTCCTTGGCCTCCTTGGCCTCGTCGGCCTCGGCCCCCTTGTGGCCGTCGGTGCCGTGGCGCAGCGCCTCGGCGCGGTGCTCCAGCCGGTCACTCAGCGCGTCGATGCGGTGGCTGGCCGCCGACATGGCCGCCGAGCGTCCCGCGGCCATCAGTTGGTCGCGGACTTCATGGCCGAGCTTGCCGAGTTCGGAAGTCCCCGGCACCACACCCGTCATTCCCCGGCCCGACACAAGCCGCCTGCCGGCGGTCACACCGGCGAGGGCGAGCGCCGACCGCATCCGATGGCCGCGCCCGAGGAGATAACCGCTGGTGAAGGCGAGCGCCACCTCTCCGTTGTTCGTCATCCGCCCATACCTCCCCTGTCGAGTGAGCACACTTTGCGGATATATGACCCAGTATGGTGCATTCGGCCCATCGGTTCGCGGCGCGGGCGCTCCGGAGCGAGGGGGTTATTGAACCTTCACCCAGTCAAGCGTCCGCTCGACGGCCCGTTTCCAGCCCGCGTAGCCCTCTTCCCGCCGCTCCCGGCTCCACTGGGGCTCCCACCGCCTGGACTCCTGCCAATGCGAGCGCAGCTCATCGGTGTCACGCCAGAACCCGATGGCCAGGCCCGCGGCGTAGGCGGCGCCCAGCGCGGTGGTCTCGGCGATTCGGGGGCGGCTGACCGGGACACCGAGGACATCGGCCTGGATCTGCATGCACAGGTCGTTCGCGGTGACCCCGCCGTCCACCTTGAGCACATCGAGGTGGACACCGGAATCCTGGTCCATGGCCTCCACCACGTCCCGGCTCTGATAGCAGATGGCCTCCAGCGTGGCCCGTGCCAGATGGCCGCCGCTGTGGTAGCGGGACAGGCCGACGATCGCGCCGCGCGCGTCGGAGCGCCAGTACGGGGCGAACAGCCCGGAGAAGGCCGGGACGAAGTAGATCCCGCCGCTGTCCTCGACCGTGAGGGCCAGCCGCTCGCTCGCGGCCGCGTCGTCGATGACCTTCAGCTGGTCGCGCAGCCACTGCACGGCCGAGCCGGTCACCGCGATGGAGCCCTCCAGGGCGTAGACGGTGGGGCCGTCGCCGAATCGGTACGCCACGGTGGTGAGCAGCCCGTTGTGGGAACGGACGAGTTCGGTGCCCGTGTTGAGCAGCAGGAAGTTGCCGGTGCCGTAGGTGTTCTTCGCCTCGCCGGGCGCGAAGCAGACCTGGCCCACGGTGGCCGCCTGCTGGTCGCCGAGCACAGCGGTGACGGGGATGGCGGTGCTCAGCGGGCGGGTGGTGCGGGTGTGGCCGAACGCCTCGGGGTGGGCCGAGGGGTTGATCGTCGGCAGCATCGTCCGCGGCACGCCGAAGATCTCCAGCAGCTCGTCGTCCCAGTCCAGGGTCTCCAGGTTCATCAGCATGGTGCGGCTGGCGTTGGTCACATCGGTGGCGTGGACGCCGCCGCCGGGGCCGCCGGTGAGGTTCCACAGCACCCAGCTGTCGGTGTTCCCGAAGAGGGCGTGGCCGCGCTCGGCGGCCTCGCGGACACCGTCGACGTTCTCCAGGATCCATTGGATCTTCGCACCGGAGAAGTAGGTGGCCGGCGGCAGACCGGCCTTGCGGCGGATGACCTCGCCGCGGCCGTCGCGCTCCAGGGCGGCGGCGATGGTGTCGGTGCGGGTGTCCTGCCAGACGATGGCGTTGTAGTACGGCATCCCGTTGCGCGGATCCCAGACGACGGTGGTCTCCCGCTGATTGGTGATGCCGATCGCGGCCAGGTCGGTCGGGGCCAGTTCGCCGGCCCGGATCGCGTTCTGCATGACCGAGTTGGTGCGCTCCCAGATCTCCACCGGGTCGTGTTCGACCCATCCGGAGCGCGGCAGGATCTGGCGGTGTTCCAGCTGGTACTTCGCCACTTCCGCACCATCGTGGTCGAAGATCATAAAACGGGTGCTGGTGGTTCCCTGGTCCACCGCACCGACGAATTCCGGCATCCTGCCGCCTCTCACTCGTGGCTCGGGGTTCGGGGGGGGTCGTGGTTCGGCTCAGGTCTCGGGGGACGGGGTCTGCCCCACCTCCTGCGGCCCTGGCCCCGGCACCGGGAGGAAGGGGCTGACCAGGATCCGGTAGAGGGCCGCGCCGACCAGGCCGCCGACAAGAGGGCCGACGATGGGCACCCAGAAGTAGAAGTTTCCGTACTGATCCCGCCAGGCGGTGTCATAGCCGGTGATGAAGCTGGCGAGGCGGGGGCCGAAGTCACGGGCCGGGTTGATCGCGTAACCCGCGTCGGTGCCCCAGGCCATGCCGATGGCGACCACGATGAGCCCGATGACGACGGCGGCGAGGTTGGCGCCCGGGGGCGTGTTCAGCAGGTCGGTGACCGCGAGGACCAGCAGCATCAGGATCGCGGTGCCGATGACCTGGTCGCGCAGCGCACCCCACTCGCTGACCGGAAGCACACCGTTGCCGGGCAGGGTGGAGAAGACGAACTGGGTCTTGAGGGTGTGCCCCGGATCGGCCTTGGCCAGCACCTCGGTGTAGTTCCAGCGCACCAGCAGGGCCGCCACGAACGCCCCGGCGGTCTGCGCGACCGCGTACGGCAGGACCTTGTTCCACGGGAAGCCCTTGAACGCCGCCAGGGAGAGGGTGACGGCGGGGTTGAGGTGGCCGCCGCTGAGCCGGGCCGCGACATACACCCCGAACGTGACGCCGAGCCCCCAGGCCCAGGCGATGCTGTCGTGGTCGCCGAGCCCGCCCGCGACGACCTGTGCGACAACGCCGCAGCCGAAGAGGATGAGGACCATGGTGCCCACGAACTCCGCGGACAGCTCGCCGATCAGCCCCGTCCGGTGCGCATCTCGCTTCTGCTCGCTCATGGGGCCACCCGTCTCCGGCGCTTTGACGACCATCGTGGACGGGCCGGGTCCCGTCGGCTCGCGCGGCTGGGCCGATCGGGGCAACGTCACGGCGCTCAGGGCTGTACGGGGAGGTGGGCGGCCCTGTACTACGGTCGTGGCCGCCTCTGCGGCCGATCGCTTTCACCGGAGCGGAACACTTTCGTGAGACAGGATCAGGAAACGCGGATGCCGACAAGCGCAGCCCCCACGAACTGGGCCGGCAACATCACCTTCGGCGCGGCGCGGGTGCACCACCCGGCCTCGGTCGCCGAGCTGCGACGGATCGTCGGCTCCGCCGAACATGTCCGCGCGCTCGGCACCGGCCACTCCTTCAATCGCATAGCCGACACCAGCGGCGATCTGATCCGCCTCGACCGGCTGCCGCACCGGGTCGAGATCGACCCCGACAGCTCGCGGGTGACCGTCGCCGCGGGCATGCGGTACGCGCAGGTCGCCGAGGCCCTGCAGTCGGCCGGGTACGCGCTGGCCAACCTCGCCTCGCTGCCGCACATCACGGTGGCGGGGGCCTGCGCGACCGGCACCCACGGCTCCGGCAACGCACAGCGGAGCCTCGCGGCGGCGGTGGCGGGTCTTGAGATCGTCGGCCCGGAGGGGGACCTGACACGGCTGAGCCGGGAGGCGGACGGGGACCGGCTGGCCGGGGCGGTGGTCTCGCTGGGCGGGCTCGGCATCGTCACCGGCGTCACCCTGGACATCGAGCCGACGTACGAGGTGGCGCAGTGGGTCTACGACGGGCTGCCCCTGGACCGGCTGGCCGACCGGTTCGACGAGGTGTCCGGCGCCGCGTACAGCGTGAGCGTGTTCACCGACTGGCACTCCGGGGACGGGGTGGTGTGGCTCAAGTGCCGCGCCGACCGGCCCGGTCCGCCCCGGCCGGACCAGCCCTGGCTGGGCGCCCGCCCGGCCGACGGCCCGCGCCACCCCGTGCCCGGTATGCCGCCCGCGCACTGCACCCGACAGGCGGGCGTGCCCGGGCCGTGGCATGAGCGGCTGCCGCACTTCCGGCCGGACTTCACGCCCAGCAGCGGCGAGGAGCTGCAGTCGGAGCTCATCCTCCCGCGCGGCGCGGCGCCCGAGGCGTTCGCGGCGCTGCGCCGGCTGGGTTCCCGGATCGCACCGGTGGTGCTGGTGTCCGAGGTCCGTACGATCGCCGCCGACGACCTGTGGCTGAGCCCGGCGTACGGCCGTGACAGCGTCGCACTCCACTTCACCTGGGCGCCGGACCGTGCCGCGGTGCTGGAGGTCGTCGCCGCGATGGAGGAGGAGCTGCTGCCGCTGGGGGCGCGCCCGCACTGGGGCAAGCTGACCGCGGCCGCGCCCGGGGATGTGGTGGCGGGCTATGAACGGGCCGCGGACTTCGGGCGGTTGCTGCGCGAGTACGACCCGGCGGGGAAGTTCCGCAATCCGTACCTGGACCGGCTCTTCCCCGTGGGGTGACGAGGACCCGGTCGGGATCAGGTGGGCCGAAGGTCCCTCATCCGGACCCCAGGCAGCCCATATGGCCTGGGGTCCCGCCGCGGGAGGCTGGTCGTGAAGGGCGGAGAAGGGGCCCGCGATGAAGCACCGCAAGATCGGCAATGTGATGACCGACGAGGTCGTGCGGGTCGGCTCCGGGGCCTCGCCCCACGAGGTCATGGAACTGCTCGCGCGACATCGCATCGGCGGGCTGCCCGTGGTGGACGAGGACGAGAAGGTCGTCGGCGTGGTCTCGGGGGCAGATCTACGAGCCGGGTCGGCCGCCCGCACCGCCGGGCAGCTGATGTCGCGGCCCGCGATCACCGTACGGCCGCAGGACAGCGTGGTCGACGCCGCGCGGACCATGGCGCGGCACGGCGTGGAGCGGCTGCCGGTGATCGACGAGGAGGACCGGCTGATCGGCATCGTCACCCGGCGCGATCTGCTGGGGGTCTTCCTCCGCCCGGACCACGAGATCCGCGCCGAGGTGATCGACGAGGTGCTGGTCCGCTCCCTGTGGCTGCTGCCGCACGCGGTCGACGTCACGGTGACCGACGGGGTGGTGCGGCTGGAGGGGCAGCTGGAGCGGCACAGCGAGGTCCCCATCGCGGTGCGGATGACCGGCCAGGTGGACGGGGTGGTGGCCGTCGTCGACCGCCTCACCTACCGCGTCGACGACGCGGCACCGCTCAGCGGCGCACCCGCGGCGGACCGGGGCCAGGCGGCGGACCGGGGGCGGAACGGCGGGCCGGGCTCGAGCAGGTGAAGGAGGTCCCGCATGTACTGGTGGTACGGCCACGCGGCGAGCGGCTGGGGCTACACCCTGCTGACCCTGATCATGCTCGCGCTGTGGGCCCTGGTGGCCCTGGTGGCGGTGGCCCTGTTCCGGCAGGCGGAGCACGGCCTGCACGGTCTGCGCGTCCCCTGGTCCCCGGCGGAACGGGTGCTCTCCGAGCGGTTCGCCCGCGGCGAGATCGACGAGGACGAGTACCGGACCCGGCTGGCCGTTCTGCGCGGGCGGACCCCGCCGCCCCAGGCCGGGCCCGGGTGAGGACGGGAGGTCGTGACCCATGATGCGTTCCGGCACCTCGCCGCTCAACGGCCGGGTCGTGGTGGGCCTGGACGGCTCCGACAGCGCGTGGGTCGCGCTGGACCGAGCGATCGGCGAGGCCCAGCGCCGCCAGTCGACGCTGGAGATCGTGCACGCCTGGCCGTGGGCGCAGACCGACCCGGTCGCCTTCGGCGTGGTCACCGAGGCGCAGACCCCGGTGGAGATCGCCAGAACGGTGCTGCGGCTGGCGGTGGCGCGGGTCGCCGAGCAGGCCCCGGAGCTGCGGGTGGTGCCCACCCTCACGGCACAGGACGCGGTGCCGGAGCTGCTGCGCATCGGCAAGGACGCGGCGCTGACCGTCATCGGCACCCGCGGCCTGGGGGGCTTCACCGGTCTGCTGCTGGGCTCGGTGGGGCTGCGGCTGGCCGCGCACACCTCGCGCCCGCTGCTGGTGGTGCGGGGCGACATTCCGGCCGCGTACGGGCCCGAGGGCCACGGCAAGGTCCTGGTCGGGGTCGAGACGGACGCGGACGAGGCCGCGGCGCGGTACGCGTTCGAGGAGGCGGTGCGCCGCGGCGCACGGCTGCGTGTGCTGTACGCGGGGGCGCGCTCGCAGCTGTTCGGCGGCGATCATCCGCTGCCCTCGAAGGAGGATCCGGCGGCGCGGGCCGAGCGGGAGCAGACGGGCGCGCACCAGGTGGTCGCGGCGCTGGGCAAGGAGTTCGAGCAGGTGCGGGTGCGGGAGCACACGACCCACGGCGCCCCGGCGCCCGCCCTGGTGGAGGGCTCGCGCGCGGCGGACGTCGTGGTCCTGCCCGTCCATCGCCGTGCGGCCCGTCTTGGCATGCAGCTCGGCCCGGTCACCCACGCGGTGCTGCACCACTCCCACTGCCCGGTGGTGCTCGTCCCGATCGACCGGCCCGACTGAGATCCGCTCCGAGTGAGGCCGACCGGGGCGGGAGAGGCCATGCACGGTACGTGCCCAGCGGGGACAATTGGGTATATCAAGACGTAGGGGGCATATCCGAGGGGAAGCGGTCATGAAAGCACTCGTCTTCCACGGACCCGGGCGCCCCTCCTGGGAGGACGTTCCCGACCCCGGCCTCCAGGAGCCCGCCGACGCGATCGTCCGTGTCGACACCACCACCATCTGCGGCACCGATCTGCATATTCTCAGCGGCAATGTGCCGGACGTCCGGCCCGGTACGGTCCTCGGCCACGAGGCCGTCGGCGAGGTCGTCGAGACCGGCGACGACGTACGCACCGTACGCCCCGGGGACCGGGTGCTGGTCTCCTGCGTCTCGCCGTGCGGCCGCTGCCGGTTCTGCCGGGAGCAGGCATACGGTCAGTGCCACGGCGGCGGGGGCTGGGTCCTGGGGCGGCTGATCGACGGCACCCAGGCCGAGTACGTCCGGGTGCCCTTCGCCGATCTGTCCCTGCACCCGCTGACCGGCGCGGCCGACACCCTCGAAGCCGTGCTGCTGGCCGATGTCTTCCCCACCGCCTACGAGGTGGGGGTGTTGAACGCGGGGGTGCGGCCCGGGGACACGGTCGCGGTCGTCGGCACCGGGCCGGTCGGGCTCGCCGCGATCGCCACCGCGGAGCTCTTCTCCCCCGCCCGGATCATCGCCGTCGATCTGCTGTCCACCCGGCTCGAGGCGGCCAAGCGGCTGGGCGCCGACGCGGTGGTGCAGACCACGGAGGGACCCAAGCCGCTGGTCGACGACCTCACCGGGGGCCTCGGCGCCGATGTGGTGATCGAGGCGGTGGGCACCCCCGAGAGCTTCGAGGCATGCACGCGCATGGCGCGGCCCGGCGGGCGGATCGCCAACATCGGCGTGCACGGACGGCCCGTGACACTGCATCTGGAGGACCTGTGGATGCGGAATCTGACGATCACCACGGGTCTCGTCGACACCCGCACCACGCCCACGCTGCTGTCCATGCTGACCACCGGGCGGCTGCCCGCCGCGGCGTCGCTCATCACCCACACCTTCGAACTCGACCAGATGGAGGAGGCGTACGACGTCTTCTCGCAGGCGGCCGACACCGGTGCGCTCAAGGTCGCGCTCGGGGTGCCGACCAGGCCGCTGGTGCCTACCGGGACGAACGGAGAGAAGTGATCGGCCATGTCCGAACCAGCAGGACGGGACCCGGCCACCTCACGGCCGGCCGTCGGCGGCGGCAGCGGCGGCGGCGGCGGTGACGTCGGACGGCGCGTGGCCCAGCGGCGCGAGCGGCTGGGGTTGAGCCGGGAGGAGGTGGCCGCGCGGGCGGGCACGGCGCCGGACTATGTGAAGCATCTGGAGGAGTCTCCCACCACCCCCGACCCGGGCTTCCTGCTGCGGCTGGCCGCGGCCCTGGACACCACCGCTGTCGAACTCCAGGGCCGAGGTGCGGCCGGGCCGCCCGGCCCGGGCCCCGGCCGGGAACCCGAGCACCCGGACCTGGTGGAGCTGAGCCCCCGGGAGTGCTACGACCGGCTCTCGACCCATGGCGTGGGCAGGATCTCGGTGTCCACTTCCCGGGGGCCGACCATCCTCCCGGTCAACTACAGCGTCGTGGACGACGCGGTGATCTTCCGCACCGCTCCGGAGGCCTCCCCGGCCGCCGCCGCGGGGTCCGAGGTCGCCTTCGAGGTGGACCACATCGACGAGGCGCTGAGCGAGGGCTGGAGCGTGCTCGTGGTGGGGCGGGCGCGGCGGGTCACCGACCTGAAGGCGGTACAGCACCTGGCGGGCCGCGCGTATGGCAAACCCTGGCCGGGTGGCAGCCGCGACCTGTGGCTGCGCATCGACCCCACCCGCGTCACGGGGCGCCGGATCCGCGTGCGCTGAGCGCGGGGCGGGACACCGCGGCGGAGCCGCCGCCTGCCATTGCGGCGCAGCCCGCCGCCGAGGCAAGGAAGGAGGTCCCGGTGCATCGGACCTCGCACATCGTGAGTGATGTGATGACTCATACCGTCGTCGCCGTCGGCCGCGAGGCCCCGTTCAAGGAGATCGTGAAGACGCTTGAGCAGTGGAAGGTGAGCGCCCTGCCGGTCCTGGAGGGCGAGGGGCGGGTGATCGGCGTGGTCTCGGAGGCCGATCTGCTGCCCAAGGAGGAGTTCCGGGACAGCGATCCGACCCGGCTCGGCCAACTGCGCGACCTGCCGGACATCGTGAAGGCGGGCGCGGTGACCGCCGAGGAGCTGATGACCTCACCCGCCATTACGGTGCACGCGAACGCGACCTTGGCCGAGACCGCCCGGATCATGACCCACCGGCGCGTCAAGCGGCTACCCGTGGTCGACGACGAGGGTCGACTGGAGGGCATCGTCAGCCGTGCCGATCTGCTGAAGGTGTTTCTGCGCGCGGACGAGGACATCGAGGAGGAAGTGCGGCGCGAGGTCGTGTCGTATCTCTTCCCGGCCTCGGCGGGGCAGCCGGTGCTGGTGAGCGTGCGGGAGGGCGTGGTCACCCTCACCGGCCAGGTCAGGGACACCGCCCTGATCCCGGCGGCGGCGCGGCTGATCCGCTCGGTCGAGGGCGTGGTCGACTTCGACAACCGGCTGGCCGCCGTCCACCACGTCACCCGGCCGTCGTGACCGCCACGGCCTCGGCCGCCGACGTACCGACGTGGCCTGCGCGCCTGCAGCCGACGTGGCCTGCGCGCCTGCGGCCGACGTGACCTGCGCGCCGGTAGCCGGTGGCCGCGGCGGCTCAGCCGCCGCGGCTGCTCCAGCGCGGCTCGACCTCGGCCCATGCCCGCTCCCACTGCGCGGCACGGCCGCGGTCCAGCCGCCACCGTACGACGCGCCGGCCGGCCAGGGTCACCAGGCATACGCCGGTGGCCGCCGTGGCGCCGGTCAGGGCCGCCCGGCTCTCGGCCTCCTGCTGGGTCAGCGGCTCGTGGACCAGTCGGCCGCGCGCGTCGATCCACACCACGGTCGACGCGCCCGCCGCGCGCCCCTCGCGTACCTGGGCGACACCGGTGTGGACCGTGCCGTCGGACGCCTTCCAGCGCACCTTGGCGGGGACGCGGTCGGCCCTGCTGCCGTCGGCGCGGGGCGTCGCGGCGGGGGCGTCCTCCAGCAGCCGCGCCGGGACGCCGTGCCGCTCGGCGCGCTGCGCCAGCAGGGGTTGTTCCACGGCGGCGGCGGTGACCACACCGGCGGTCGTGCCACCGACCGCCATCACCAGGCCGGCCACCAGCGCGACCCACGCCTCCACGACGTCCGAACGCCGCTTCAGCGGGTTGCGCCGCCACCTCCACCACAGCCGCCCCCGCGCCTTCGCGCTCATCGCCGCACCCCCTGTCGGTGCTGTCGCGTGCTGCTCGGCGGAAACCCGCCCGGCAGCGCAAGGGCTCCCTGTGTCGACCTTGCCACGCGCGGGCCGCGAGGGCGAGTGCCGGGCAGACCCGGCGGTGGGGACCATCGGCCCCACCGCCCGACCGCGGGGTCCGTTCGGCCCTGGCGCGGTCTCCCGGGGCGCGCCATGATCGGTCTCAGAGGGCCGGGCCACGACAGCAGTGCGGACGGAAGACCGCCATGACCGACTCACCACACCACCCCCCATCGACTCCGATCAGCCCGATCAGGGTGTTCTTGCTGGACGACCACGAGGTCGTACGGCGCGGGCTGCACGACCTCCTCGACGCCGAGCCGGACATCGAGGTGGTCGGCGACGCCGGAACCGTCGCCCAGGCGCTCGCCCGGGGCCCCGCCCTGCGTCCCGATGTCGCGATCCTGGACGTGCGGCTGCCGGACGGGAACGGAGTCGCCGTCTGCCGCGAACTGCGGTCCACCATGCCCGAGCTGGCCTGTCTGATGCTGACGTCGTTCGACGACGACGATGCGCTGCTGGACGCGATCATGGCGGGGGCAGCGGGGTATGTCCTCAAGCAGATCAAGGGCTCCGACCTGGTCTCCGCCGTACGCACGGTCGCGTCCGGCCAGTCGATGCTCGACCCGGCGACCACCACCCGGCTGATGAGCGCCCTGCGCGGGGAGAGCGCCGAGCCGCAGCCGCGGGACGAGTCGCTGACCGGTCTTTCCACCCGGGAGCGGGAGATCCTGACCCTGATCGGCGAGGGAATGACGAACCGGGAGATCGGCAAGCGGCTCTATCTGTCCGAGAAGACGGTGAAGAACCACGTCTCCCGTCTGTTGTCCAAGCTCGGCGTCGAACGCCGCGTCCAGGCGGCCGTGATCGCCACCCATGCGGAACCGCCGCACCCCGGCGGCCGCTCCCCCCGGCCGGACTCCGCCCCCTGACGCCGTCCGCAGCCGCCCTCTGGCACCGTCAGGCTTCCTGCCGCAGCGGAACGCTCCACACCAGGCGCGTGCCGCCGCCCCGCGGCGCCTCAAGCGCCAGCTCACCGCCGCGCTGTGCGGCGCGCTCGCTGAGGTTCCGCAGCCCGCTGCGCCGCCCGCCCTCCGAAATGCCCACCCCGTCGTCGGTGACCGTGAGGCTCAGCCGGCCGGACCCGACGACCAGGGAGATCTCCGCGCCACCGGCCCGCGCATGGCGGGCGACGTTGGACAGCGCCTCGGCCAGGACCGCGACCACGTCGTCCGCGACCTCGTACGGCACATCGGTGTCGACCAGCCCCTCCGTACGCAGCGAGGGCGTGAACCCCAGCGCGGGCACGGCCTCCTCGACCGTCCTGGCCGTACGCACCCGCAGCCCCTGGGCGGCCGGGCCCGCCTCGTGCGACCGGAGACCGAAGATCGTCGACCGAATGATCTTGATGGTGTCGTCCAGGTCGTCCACCACCCGCAACAGCCGCTCGGAGCCCTCCGGGTGGTGGACGAAGCGCATGGTGGACTGCAGCGACATCCCCGCGGCGAACAGCCGCTGGATGGCCAGGTCGTGCAGATCGCGGGCGATCCGGTCGCGGTCCTCCAACAGCGCCAACTGCTCGGCGTCGCGCCGCCGCTCGGCCAGCTTCATGGCGATCGCCGCCTGACCGGCGAAGCCGAGCAGCATATCCGTCTCCACCGGGGTGAAGGGCGCACTGCCCGCCGCCCGGGCCAGCGACAGCACCCCCTGGACCCCCTCGCCGGTCCGCATAGGGACCGCCACCGCGGGGCCGAGGCCCGTCCAGCGCGTGGGGCCCAGCGTGATCCGTGGGTCGTTCTCGACATCGACGCTGGTGACCGCCTCGGACGCGAGGAAGGCCGCGCCGGCGAACGAGCCCTGACAGGGCAGCACCAGACCGCGGTGCGCCTCGGCGTCGGTGCCGTCCGCGAGCGCCATCTGGAGGTCGGCGGTCCCTTCGACCGGCAGCGCGAGCACCCCCAGGTCGGCCGCGAGGAGGCGCCGGGCGTGTCCGACGATCAGCCCGAGCACCCGGGTCTCGTCCACCCCGGACAGCAGGCCCTGGGTGACTTCCGCGTTCGCCTCCAGCCAGCGCTGGCGGTGCCGGGCCTCCTCGTACAGCCGGGCGTTCTCGATGGCCACGCCGGCCGCCACGGCGAGGGTGGACAGCACCGTCTCGTCCTCGCCGTCGAACTCCGCACCGCTGCGCTTCTCCGTCAGATACAGATTGCCGAAGACCTCGTCCCGCACCCGGATGGGCACCCCCAGGAACGAGTGCATGGGGGGATGCCCCGCCGGAAAGCCGTACGAGGCCGGGTGCTCGGACAGCTCGGCCAGCCGCAGCGGCTCGGGGTGGCGGATGAGTTCGCCCAGGATGCCGTGGCCGCACGGCAGCGCCCCGATCGCCGCGGTCTGCCGCTCGTCGACGCCCACGGTCAGAAACTCCGCGAGCCGCCGGTCCTCGCCGATCACGCCCAGGGCGCCGTACTCGGCGTCCACCAGCACCACGGCCGCCTCGACGATCCGCCGCAGCACCTGCGGCAGATCCAGCTCCCGGCCGACCGAGAGCACGGCCTCCAGCAGGCTGTGCACCCGGTCCTGTGTCCCCCGCACCGCGTCGATGCGCAGCTGCAGCTCGTCCAGCAGTTCGTCGAGCTGCAGCCGAGGCAGATTCCTGGCGCTCTTCGCGCTGCCCATGCCCACCGGTGCCTCCCTCTCCTTACGGTAGCCGCGCACCGCGGGCGGTGAATGCTGTCCGGAGTCTTGGCGCGAAAGGGCGCGTTGGCTAATGTTCGGCCCTGTTGATTTCGGATTGGTTCGGCAAGCCCCGTATACCGGCTGAACATCGGCATCAAAGAAGGGTGGGCCGTCGATGCCCCTGCCCAGATTCCTTCGCTCCTTACGCCTTCTCCCCCTACTGATCCCGCTGGCGCTGGCCGGAACGCTGGTGGCCCCCGTCCCCGCCGCGGTGGGGAGCCCCTCGGCGCCGCCCGCGGACGTGTACCAGCTCCTTGAGGACCCCGAGGTCACCGCGGTCGGGCAGGAGATGGCCCACGCGCCGCTGACGCCGTACGACAACACCGCGGGCGCGCTCAAGGGCGACCAGGACACCCCCTGGACCAAGTCGCTCGACGGCTCCTGGAAGATCCATATGTCCGACTGCCCCGAAGACGTCCCGGAGGACTTCTTCGCCGAGGGCCACGACACCTCGGGGGCGGGCTGGCGCAGCGTGAGCGTGCCGCACACCTGGCAGACGGACGGCCTGGACCACCCCGTGTTCCGCAACATCCCCACCGAAATGTATCCGGACGACCCTCCGAAGGTGCCGCACGACGTCAACCCCACCGGCGCCTACGTCAAGACCTTCGAGCTGCCCGAGAGCTGGGAGAAACGCCGGACGTTCCTCCGGTTCGAGGGTGTCACCAGCGGCTATCTGGTCTGGGTCAACGGCTCGTACGCCGGGTACGACCAGGGCGGCTACACACCTGCCGAGTTCGACATCAGCGAGCGGCTTCACCCGGGCCGGAACACGGTCGCGGTGCAGGTGCACCGCTGGGGCTCCGGGTCCCACCTGGAGGACTACGACCAGTGGCGCTTCGCCGGCATCTTCCGCTCGGTCGGCCTGTACTCCACCCCGGCGACCCATCTGCGTGACGTCACCATCAAGACCGACCTGGACGCCGCCTACCGAGACGCCCGGCTGACCGCCCGGGTCGACGTCGCCGCCGTGGGCCCGGACGGGCAGAGCGCAGACGGCGCGGGCGCGGGTGGGGCGGTTGAGCGCAAGGTCAACGGGACGCTGTACGACCGGCTCGGGCGCAAGGTGACAACGATGTCGGGAACGGTCGGTCCCGGGGGCGGCACCGCATCCGCCACCCTCAGCGCCCAGGTGTCCGACCCGGACAAGTGGACCGACGAGACGCCGAACCTCTACACCCTCGTCGTCCAACTCCACGGCGCCGACGGCCGGGTCACCCACACCACCGCCCAGCCGGTCGGCTTCCGCGAGACGGAGATCAAGGACAAGCAGCTTCTCGTCAACGGTCAACGCATCCTCATCAAGGGCGTCAACCGCGCCGAGACCGATCCGAAGACCGGCCGGCACGCCACCAGGGAGCGCACCGCCTCCGACGTCTCCCTGATGAAACAGCTCAACATCAACTCCATCCGCACCTCGCACTACCCGTCCGATCCGTATCTGTACGAGCTGGCCGACGCGCGCGGACTGTGGATCGACGACGAGGTCGACATCGAGACCCACCACCACGACGGCTGCCCGAACGACTGCCTGGCCGAGCGGCCCGAGTGGCAGAAGGCGTTCCTGGACCGGCTGACCGCGATGTACGAGCGGGACAAGAACCACCCCAGCGTCCTGATGTGGGACACCGGCAACGAGGCGGGCCTGGGCAAGGCCCACTACGCGATGGCCGAGTTCCTGGACCGTGAGGACCCCGCCCGCCCGGTCTACCACCAGCCCAACAGCCCCGACGGCGATGCCCCGTTCGCCGATGTCTGGGGGCCGCGCTACCCCTCCCCCGCGGGTCTTGAGGAGAAGGCCAAGGCCACCACCAAGCCCATCATCATGGGCGAGTACGCCCACGCCATGGGCAACTCGCTCGGCAACTTCCGGGAGTTCTGGGACGTCGTCCGCAAGTACCCCCAGGTCCAGGGCGGCTACATCTGGGACTGGGCGGAACAGAACATCGCCCAGCCGCTGCTCACCACCCCCGACTCCTCCGGCAACGACATCCTGTCCTACGTCTCAGGAAAGCCGGACCTGGTGGCGGGGTACCGGGGCAAGGCGCTGAGGCTGTCCGGGCTCGACGACTTCGTCGAGGTCTACCGCGACCCGAAGCTGGACGCGGTCTCGGACGGGCTCACCCTGGACGCCCGGGTGAAACCCGCCGGCTGGACCGGTGCCTTCACCGTGATCGCGAAGGGCGATCACAGCTACGCCCTCAAGATGCGCGACAAGGACACCCTGGAGTTCTTCGTCTACGGGGACGGGGAGTGGCACACCGTCGCGGCCGATGTCCCCGCGGACTGGTACGGCTCCTGGCACCGCGTGTCCGGCGCCTTCGACGGCTCGGCGCTGACGCTCTACATCGACGGCGAACGGGCCGCCGCCGCCGACTGGAGCGGAAAGGTCCCCTACTCCGCCCAGCCGGTGAACATCGGCCGCAACCCGGAGACCGACCAGGAGAACATCCGCAGCCGCATGGCACACGGCACGGTCGACCAGGTCCGCGTCTACCACCAGGCGCTGAGCCCCGACCGGCTCGCCGCCGACCCCAGCTCGGAGGCAGTGCTCGCGCTCGACTTCGACCGGCTCGACCACAAGGGGGAGTTCCTGTCCTACGGATCCGGGACCGGCGGGGTCGACGGCGTGGTCTCCTCCGACCGCACCGTACAGCCCGAGGCCCGCACCATGGCGGCCGTCCACGCCCCGGTGCGGATCTCCGGCCCCGAGGCCGCCGCGGGGCGGATCGACGTACTGAACGAGCGCTCCTTCACCGGCACCGGCGACCTGCGGCTGCGCTGGCGAATCAGCGAGGGGGCCAGGACCCTGGCCCATGGGACCCGCTCCATCGACCTCGACCCCGACGAGCGACAGCGCATCCGGCTCCCGAAGCCGCCCGCCAACCCCAAGGACGCCGACCGGCAGCTCACCGTGGAGGCGGTGCTGGCCGAGGACACCGCCTGGGCGAAGGCCGGGCACCGCGTCGCGGTCGAGCAGTTCGACATCGGCGGCGCGCAACTCGCGGGCACCACGCCCGCCACGGTGCCAGGCAGACTGACCACCAGCACGGCCGACGGCCGGATCACCGTCACGGGGAAGGATTTCTCGTACGGGTTCGACCACGCGAGCGGTGAGCTGGTCTCGATGCGGGCCGACGGCCGGGAACTGCTCACCTCCGGCCCCGAACTCGACGCCTGGCGCCCCCCGGTCAGCAATGAGATCGGCTCCGAGGAAGGACCGTGGCGCGAGGCGGGCCTGGACCGGCTCCGGACCGAGCCGGGCAAGGTCACGGTCGCCGAGCGGGGCGGCGAGGTCACCGTCACCGTGCCTTCCTCGGCCGCCGCGCCCGGCGCCCGGGACTCCTCCTTCGCGCAGACCCTCCGGTACACGGTCAGCGGCACCGGGGAGCTGCGCCTGGACCACCGCGTCGAGGCGCGGGGCAAGGCGCGCACGGTGCCCTACCTGCCCCGCATCGGGCTCTCGCTGCGGCTGCCCGAGCGGTACGACACGTTCACCTGGTACGGGCGCGGGCCTCAGGAGAACTACAACGACCGCGAGGACGGCGCCCCGGTGGGGGTGTACTCGACGGACGTGGACGAGCAGTTCGCGGGGTACACCAGGCCGCAGGACTACGGGAACCACGAAGACGTCCGCTGGGCGTCGCTGTCCGACGGCAAGAGCGGTCTGCTGGTTTCCGGGTCCGGCTCGGGCTCGGGCTCGGGGGGCTTCTCGGCCGGGGTCACGCCGTACACCGGCATCGACCGCGCCGCGTACCCGTTCGCCCTCCAAAAGGACCCCGGCGGCAACACCCTGCACCTGGATCACGCGGTGAGCGGCGTGAGCGAGACCTTCCACACCGTGCTGCCCGAGTACCAGGTGCGGCCGGCCCGGGAGTACGCCTATACGCTCCGGCTGCGCCCGCTGACCCGCGCCGAGGCCCGCACCGGCTCTCCGCGCGGACCAGTGGTCTGCACCCCCGAGGCCGAGCTCACCGCCACCGACACCACCGTGCCGGCGGGCGGCTCCACCTCGGCCGAACTGACCGTCACCAACCCCTGTGACACCCCGCTGCGCGATGTCACCGCGGCTTTCGAGCCGGCCGACGGCTGGACGGCCGAGCCCGGTTCCGCCGAGCTCGGCGACCTCGCTCCGGGCCGGACCGCGACCGTACAAGCCAAGATCACCCGCGGCGAGAACGCCCCCGACGGGCTGCGGCCCGCCGTCGCCGCGCTCCGCGCGACCTCGGTCGGCGGGGCGCGCGTGAGCGCCTCGGCGTCGGTCGACCTCGACGGCACCCCTCCCCCGCCGCGCGGCGAGGTCTCCGTGTCCACGCTCGACTTCATCACCGCGGACAACGGCTGGGGCCCCGTCGAACGGAACCACAGCAACGGCGAGTCCGCCCCCGGCGACGGCAAGCCGCTCACCATCGGCGGCAAAACCTACGAGCACGGCCTCGGCGTGCACGCCGACTCGACGGTGGAGGTCTTCCTGGGCGGCAACTGCTCGACCTTCACCGCCGAGGCGGGGGTGGACGACGAGGTGGCGGGCGACGGCAGCGTCGCATTCGAGGTCTACGCCGACGGCGAGCGGGTCTACCGCGGCGACGTCGTCACCGGCGCGGACGCCGCCGTGCCGGTCGAGGCCAAGGTCGAGGGCGCCCAGGTGCTACGCCTGCGGGTCACCGACGGAGGCGACGGGAACGCCCACGACCATGCGGATTGGGGGGCGGCGACAGTGCGCTGCGGCGCGGCCTGACCCGGACTGTCCCGGCCCACCCCATGGGCCGGGACAGCCCCCCGTCTTTGCGCCGGAGGCGCGAGATCGCTCAGCCGCGCAGCCGCTCCTCGAGGCGGTCCAGGAAGACCTCCTGCCTCGCCACGATCTTCGTGCGCGCCTGCGCGAGATCCAGCCAGGCCACCCGGTCGATCTCGGGGAAGGCCTGAAGCCGCCCGGACCCCCTGGGCCACTCCATCTCGAATGTGCCCGGGGTGATCTGCCGCGGATCGAGATCTCCCGCCAGCGCCCAGACCGTCACGACCTTGCCCCCGGTCTGCTGGACGGAGCCGAGCGCAAGGAGGTCGCCCGGGGGCGGCGGCAGGCCCAGCTCCTCCTGGAACTCCCGGCGCGCCGCGGCCTCCGGGGCCTCGTCCGGTTCGTACTCGCCCTTGGGGATGGACCATGCGCGCTCGTCCTTGCGCGCCCAGAAAGGCCCGCCCATGTGGGCGAGAAGGACCTGCGGGGCGGAGACCGGGCCGGTCCCTGCCCGGCCCACCGCCGCCGGGTCCGCCGCCTCCGCCCCCGTCGCCCCCGCCCCCGTCGCCTCCGCCCCCGCCGTCTCCGCCCCGCGGAACAGCAGGATTCCGGCGCTTCGTTTTGCCGTCACGGTGCCCAGTGTGCGCTGCGCCCGCCCGGTCCGCCGCCGTGGCCCATCAGACCTTGCGGGCGTAGCCGAGGTAGGTGACCTGGGGCCGGGTGCCGGGGGCCAGGACGAAGTCGACGATGGGCGGGATCTCCTCGTCGGTGATCCGCCCGCGGCGACGGTCCATGGTGGCCTTGACCAAGCTGCGCGGATCACGGGGCTTGAAGTCGCAGATGTCCTCGTTGCGCAGCCCGTGGCGGCGCAGCGCCTCCGTCATCTCGGCGGGGGTGCGCAGCCGCTCCGCGGCGTAGCGGCCGGGCGGCATGATCCGGGTCATGGGCAGGCGCTGGAAGGCGATGAGGTAGATCAGCCGGGACACCGGGGTGCGGTTCACGGTGTCGTAGATCAGCACACCGTCCGGTGCCAGCGCCCGGGCCCCCTCCGCCAGGACCGGGCCGAGGGCCGGGGTGACCTCGAAGGTGTCCGCGTAGTAGACGAGATCGAACGCGGCATCGGCGACACCCAGCTCCTCCGGCGGCGCGGTTTCGTACCGGACCGCGCCTCGCTCCCCCTCGCCAGTCTCCCCTTCGCCCGTCTCCCGCTCGTCCGGCTCCCGCGCGTCCGGCTCCCGCGCGTCCGTCTCGCGCGCGATCGCCGTCGCGGAGGCGGACGGGTCGACGGCGACAACGTCGAATCCCAGCCCGGCCAGACCGCGGGCCAGCAGTCCGCGGCCGCTCCCCACCACCAGGGCCCGGCTCCCGGCCGCGGTCAGGCCGACCCTGCGCAGGGTTTTGTCCACGTACTCCAGGCGGCCGGCCTGGAAGGCGACGGCCCTGATCTGACGGCCGTCCACCGTGTCGGGTAACGGTGAGTCCAGTTCTATGCGCGGTGCTCGGGCCATGCTCTGCCCCCTCTTCTCCCTCTTCGGTTCTGCCTTCGCGTTCGGCTCGTCCGACGTTAACAAGGGGCGTACGGCGGCCGGCCACCGGCGGTTCGCGGGGGCGGCCGTGGGCACTCGACCGAGGATGCCGACAGCGCGACGCTGGGGGTGCTGATCATGCGCTACGAAGAGCTGACGAGCCAGGTCCAGGCGCTGGCGCAGCTGCCCGACCGGCGGTCGGCGGAGCGGGCCGTACGCGCCACGCTCGAAACGCTTGCCGAGCGGATCCCGGACGGTCTGGCCGACCACATGGCGGCGCAGCTGCCGCCCGAGGCCGCCGACTCCATGCGGCGGGTGGCCGCTTCCCACGAGGCCTCACCCGCGCAGCGGGCCTACCGGCGCGACCACGGCGAGCGGTTCGACCTCACGGGCTTCGCGGGGCGGATCGCCTGGCGCGCCCGGACGTCGGAGGACGAGGCGATCCGGGAGGCGAGCGTGTTCTTCGAGGTGCTGGACTCCGCGGTGAGTCCGGAGCTGATGGAGCGGCTGTACAAGGCGCTGCCCGGCGATATCCGGGAGCTGCTGCCCGAGGCGCGGGCCTTCGAAGGCCGAGGGGGCGAGGAAGGCCAGTAGGGAAGGTGAGCGACGGCCCGGCCGCGGGCGCACGTTCGGAAGGGCTCGCCGCGTATCTGGGCCTGTCCGGGGACCGCTGCGCCACGCAGAGCTGCCGCAGGGGCGGCTGCACGCCGAGATGGCGCGCCGCCGTCTGTATCTGCACCCCGTGCGCTGGACCTCGCTGGGGCTGTCCCCCTGGAGGCCATACATCTGGGCATGCCGGTCGTCGGCCTGGCCACCACCGAGGCGGTCGAGGCGGTGCCCGAGGGCGCCGGTGTGCTGACAGGCGGGCCCCGCTAATGCGCGTGAGCACCCGCCGTGGTGGCCGCGCCCGTGCCCGCCGCGTGTCCTCGGCCCGGGGCCACGCTGCCGGGTCCGCCGATGCCCAGGGCCACCTTGGTCCAGCCCTGTTCGCGGCGGTCGAAGGCGCGGTACGCCTCGATGACGTCCTGGGTGCCCGACCAGTGGGTGATCAGCGGGGAGGGGTCGAGCTCGCCGGAGGCCACCATCGAGACCAGACGGGGCAGATAGCGGCGGTGGTGGCAGTTGCCCATCTTGATGGTGAGGTTCTTCTGGAACGCCTCGCCGATCGGGAAGTGTTGCGCCTGCGGCGGGTAGACGCCGACGATCCCCAGTGTCCCGGCCTTGGCCGCCATCCGGATACCCCACCGGGTGGCCAGCGACGGGGCATCGCCGGGCCGCCAGGTGCCCTGGTCGTCGGGGTTCTGCTCGGGGGCGGTCTCCCGCACCTCGTGGGCGAACTCCTCGCGCTGCCCGGCCAGGGTATCGGCCGCGGGGCCGTGGTCGGGGCATGCGGCATCGATGCCGACAGCGTCGATGACCCGGTCCGCGCCGATGCCACCGGTCAGCTCGCGGACGGCGGACACCGGCTCCTCGGCGTTGAAGTCGACGGTCTCGGCGTGCTGCCGCTGGGCCAGTTCGAGCCGGTCGACGACCCCGTCGACGACGATGACCCGGCCCGCACCGCACAGCCGGGCGCAGGCGATCGCGGCCTGCCCGACGGGGCCCGCGCCGAGCACGACGACCGTGTCGCCGGTGCCGATCTCGGCGAGCTTGGCGCCGAACCACGCGGTGGGGTAGATGTCCGAGAGCAGGATGGCCTGGGCGTCGTCCACGGTGTCGGGCAGCGGTACGAGCCCGGTGTGCGCGTACGGGACCCGGGCGTACTCCGCCTGCAGCCCGTCCAGTCCCCCGGCGGACTCGGGGCCGCCGAAGAAGGTGCTGCCGGCCAGGGGGCCGTGGGGGTTGGCCCGGTCGCACTGGGCGTGGTAGCCGGCCCGGCAGTAGCTGCACACCCCGCAGGCGACGGTGGAGGGGATCACCACCCGGTCGCCGGGGCGGAAGTCGCGCACCCCGCCCGCCACCTCCTCGACGATGCCCACGGCCTCGTGCCCGAGGATCCGCCCCTCCCGCATGCCCGTCATCGTGCCGCGTACGAAGTGCAGATCGGTGCCGCAGATCGCCGAGGTGGTGATCCGTACGATCGCGTCGTACGCGTCCTGGATCTTGGGTTGGTGCACGTCTTCGAGGCGGATGTCGCCTACGGAGTGCCATACGACAGCTTTCATGGTTGCTCTCTTCCTGGGCGACAGGATGGTTCCCGGCTTACCGGGGTGCCCAGGCGGGAGCGGAGGAAACAGCCGGGCCCGCGCGCCACCGACCGCCGGGCCCGCGTACTACCAGACGTCGCCGTCACGCCAGTCGCAGATCAGCTCGGCGGACACGTCCAGCGGGACCGCGGCCGGGAGGACGAAGATTCCGCCGTCCTCGTCCGCGGTGCGCCGGACGCCTTCGGGGGTGAGCGCCGAGGTGGGCCCCTGCCACCGCTGCCAGCCGCGCGCCGCGTAGAAGTCCCTCGCCTCATCGCTGGAGCCCAGCGCGCCGAGGTCATAGGCGCCGCGCACCACCCGCTCCAGCTCCGCCATCATGGCGGCGCCGTGTCCGCGGCCACGCCGGTCCGCCCGTACCGCCACGCCTTCCACATAGCCCGCGCGCAGCGCCCGCCCGGCGTGCAGCAGCCGCCGCTGCACCACCGACGCATGGCCGATCAGCTCGCCGTCCTCCCAGGCCAGGGCGTGGATGCCGCCCAGGGCGTGGTCCCAGTCGTGGTCGGTCATGTCCCCGAAGACGTCATCGAGGAGGGCGCGCGCCACTTTGAGGGTGGCGGGATCCAGGTCACAGGTGTGTGCGGTACGTATATCGGCCATGACGCCATCGTCACATCCGGTGGGCAGGCGGCGCAGCGAGATTTCGTCGACTTGACAACGCCAGTTGCCGGACCGGCAAATAGGAGGGTGACGGATGAGGATTTCTCGCATGTGCTGACGGGTGTCGGGCCACGGCTGAGGTCGCTGCGCCAGGCGCGTGGCGCCACGCTGTCCCAGCTGAGCGAGACGACCGGGATCTCCGTGAGCACTCTCTCGCGCCTGGAGTCGGGGCAGCGCAAGCCGACCCTGGAGTTGCTGCTGCCCTTGGCCAAGACCTATCAAGTGCCGCTGGACGAGTTGGTCGGCGCGCCCGCCACCGGTGATCCTCGCGTCCACCCCCGGCCCTTCACCCGGCACGGAAGGGTCTTCGTACCGCTGACCCGCCACCTCGGCGGGCTGCACGCCTACAAGATGATCCTGCCCGCCGGGCAGATACCCGAGACCGAGGGCACTCGGCTCGAGCAGAAGGTGCACGAAGGGTACGAGTGGCTGTATGTGCTCGCCGGCCGGCTGCGGCTCGCGCTGGGCGAGCACGATCTCGTTCTGACCGCGGGCGAGGCCGCCGAGTTCGACACCCGTGTACCCCACGGCTTCGCCGCTGCGGGAGACCAGCCCGTCGAGGTGCTGAGCATCTTCGGGACGCAGGGTGAGCGGATGCACGTACGGGCCCGCCCCTCGGGCAGCTGAGGGCGGCATGGGCGCGGCCACGCGCTCAGACGGCCACCACGCAGTCGTCGGAGCTGTTGGTGCCCAGGACACTGACGATCCCGGCGGTGCCATCGCCGAAGAACCGGGAGAACATGCCGGCCGGGCGGCCGCCGAACAGCAGCGGCCCGAACACCGGGGCCACCTCGACGTCATGCGGCTCCTCGGCGCCGTCGGCGACCATCGCCAGCCGGCAGCCGCGCGGCGCCACGTACTCCTGCACCACGCTGGTGCCCGTCCCGGCGGCCGCGGCCACCGCCGCCTCCCACTCCGCCTGGCCGGTCTCCCGGCCGATGACGACCTGTTTGCCGCTCATCCCGATGCTCTCCTTGAGCACCAGCAGCTCGCGGTTGTCCACGGCGAAGGGGACGAGGTCGACCTTCCGCCCGCCCCGGTCCGTCCAGCGGTGGGACAGGACCCGGGTCCACGGCAGATATCGGTCGACCAGGGCCCGCTCCGCCGCGCTCATCCACGGCCGCCCCTCCGACAGCAGGCCCATGGTCAGCTTGCTGGACAGAAACGTGGAGGTCTGGGTCCCCACCAGCAGACAGCCGTGGTCCAGCGCGGCCTGTACGGGCGCGGTGTCGATGCCCAGCTCGGCCCAGTCCGGGATGGTGAAGTTCCGCAGCCCCAGCGGATAGCGCAGCCGCGGCGGACAGTCCCATGCCGAGTTCAGATCCTCGGGCTCGAAGAAACGCGCCGTCAGGCCATGGCTGTTGAAGTAGTCCGCCTCCACATCGAAGTACCGGGTGGACTCCACGCCCTGGTCGCGGGCGCTGCCCACCAGGGCCACCCGGGGCGCCACGGCCAGCTCCGCGCACAGCGCCCGGAACATCTCGGCGCGCACGGCGAACGGGTCCTGGTAGCCGAACGGCACCCGGCCCGCGTCGTCGGCGTGGAGCTTGCGCCACACTTCCAGGCGGCAGTGTGTCTCCACCGGGCCGCCGAGCGCGCCGCTGACATTGAACTCCAGGAAACGCGGCCCGTCCGGCCCGATCACGATGTCCGGCCGGGTCACACAGTCCGCGTAGCGCTCCTCGACGAACTGGTCGGCCACGAACAGCTGGTGTTCGCTCGCGGGCATGCGGTACGCCGCCAGCCTGCCGTCCGTGGTGGGCGCGGACTCCAGGGCGGTACGGCGCACCAGGTCGAGCAGCGCGGCGGTGGCGCGGAACAGCTCGGCGTACGACGCGCGCGGCAGCGCGATCGGGGCGGCGGGCAGCAGCGGCTGATACGGCCAGCCGGTGTCCCGGATCTCGGTGCGCAGCATCTCCCGGATGGTGTCCGCGGACGCGGCGGGCTTCAGCCGGTGGCGGCCGAACCACGGGTGTCCCGACGCCCCCGGTGTGCCGATGTCCTCGAGCGCGCCCATCCGGCTTCCCCCGCATCCCAGACGATCTCAATTCGCCTTTGCCGACCGCGAATTGGCCGAACGTCAGCATAGTCGGCGCCGCTACGCTTGGCGGCATGACGCTGCGCCGGGTCCAGGACAACGAGTACGTCGAAGAGCACGGCGGGGACTACGAGGACTTCGAGCCCGGCATGGTGATCCGGCACTGGCCGGGCCGGACCATCACCGAGACCGACAACACCTGGCTGACCCTGCTGACCATGAACCAGCACCCGCTGCACTTCGACCGGGCCTACGGGGAGGGTGCCGAGTACGGGCGGGTGCTGGTCAACAGCGGGATCACGCTGTGTCTGGTCGGTGGTATGACCGTGCAGGCGCTGTCCGCGCGGGCGGTGGCCAACCTCGGCTGGGACAAGGTCCGCTTGAAGGAGCCGGTGTTCGTCGGCGACACGCTCTACGCGACCAGCCGGATCCTCGGCAAGCGGCGGTCCAGGTCCCGGCCGGGGCAGGGCATCATCACGGTGGAGACCACCGGCGCCAAGTCGACCGGGGAGACCGTCATCGTCTTCGAGCGGTCCTTCATGGTGCGCTGCCGCGAGGCGGACTGACTCACCCCGGCTCCGACTCACCCGGCTCCGACTCACCCCGCCTCCGTGCTCGCGGCCTCGTGGAGCGCGGCCGCGGCGGCGGTGTCCTCGATGGCCATGCCCACCCCGCGGAACACCGAGGTCCGGCCGTCCGCCGCGCTCGCCCCGGTCACTCCGGTCACTCCGGTCACCAGCGCGCCCAGTTCATGCAGTTCGGCCACGCCGATCAGCCCGTCGGCCAGCGCGGCCCGCACCTCGCCCGCGTCCTCGAGCGCGGCGGCCCGCTCCTCCACGACGACGAACGCGGAGGCGAGCAGCGCCGGGTCGACCTCGATCGCGTCCTCGTGGGTGCCGCCGATCACGTTGATATGCGCTCCGGGGGCCACCCAGTCCGCCGCCACCAGCGGTGTCGGGTCGTCGGTCGAGGTTGCCGTGCAGATGACGGCGGCGTCGGCGACGGCGTCTCGTGCGGTGTCGCACACCGAGACCTCAACTGGGCGGCCCGAGCTGTCCGGGCGGCCCGCTGTGGCGCGGATCCACTCCGCGAACGTCTCCGTACGGGCCCGGGTGCGGGAGAACACCCGGACCGAACGGATCGGGCGCACCGCGGACACGGCCCGCACCAGCGCCCGCGCCTGCACCCCGGCGCCGAGGACGGCCAGGTCCTCGGCGTCCTCGGGGGCGCACAGCCGGGTCGCCAGGCCGGCCACCGCGCCGGTCCGGACGGCGGTCAGCTCGGCGCCGTCCAGCAACGCGGTGATCCTGCCGGTGTCCAGATCGGTCAGCACGACCACGCCGTGGATCAGCGGCAGGCCGCGGTCCGGGTTGTCCGGGGTGAGCGTGGTGATCTTGACACTGCCCACCCCGCGCCGCTCCCACACCGCCGTACCGGCCAGCAACTGCCGCCGCGGACCGTGCACACCGCCGTACGAGTCGTGTGCGCCGTGCTCGATGATCGTCCGGGCCGGGGAGCGCGTCCGGCCCGCCGACAGATCGGCGAACACCTCGGCCAGCGCGTCGATCACCCGCACCAACCGGTCCCGGCCCGCCATATCCTGCGCCCCAATGGTCACCGGCCCTGCCTGTCCGGTCGGCCCGGCCCCTCCCTCCCGCTCAGTCTCGACGCGCTCCAACGCACGGGCTTCCCCCGTCACTGCTCGCTCCTCCGTCGCTGCGCGGCTCCTCAGTCCAGCCCGCACAGCGCACCAAGACACGCTCATAGGGTGGCCTTCCGGGCGCTCAGCTCGGCCACCACGTCGACGATCAAATCCTCCTGCCCGGCGATGGCCTGCCTTCTGCCGAGCTCGAAGAACACATCGCGCGGGTCGACTCCGGCCCGCCCGGAGTGGTCGAGCACCTGGTGTTTGAACCCGGAGAACACCCCGGCCAGACCGCTGACGATGGACAGCGAGCCGGTGACCGGCGGCGCGGGCATCAGCTCCCGCTCGGCGAACTCGGCGGCGTCGAGCAGCGCGTACAGATCGATGCCGGTGGCGAACCCGGTGCGCTCCAGCACCGGCACCACCACCTCGAGCTGGGTGTTCCCCGCCCCGGCGCCGAAGCCGCGCGCGCAGCCGTCGATGATCCCGGCCCCCGCCTCGGCGGCGGCCACGGAGTTGGCGACGGCCATGCCGAGGTTGTTGTGGCCATGGAAGATCACCGGTACGCCCAACGGCCCGACGGCCTCGACCATCGCACCGATCCGGTCGGTGACGTCCTGCGGCAGAAAGTGGCCCGCGGAGTCCATGATGCCGACCGCCCGTGCCCCGTACCCGACCGCGCGCGTGGCCTGCTCGGCGAGTTCGGCGGGGGTGGCCATATGGCTCATCATCAGCACGCAGTGCGCCTCCGCGCCCTGCTCCGCCAGCAGCCCGAGGTGGCGCTCGGCCAGCGAGGTCTCGGTGCAGTGCACACCGATGCGGATCACATCGGCGCCGTGCGCCACGGCCTTGCGCAGATCGTCGGAGGTGCCCCAGCCGGGCAGCATGAACACCCCCATTTTGCTGTGCCGCAGGGCTTCCCGCACGGTCGACAGCATCTCGTCGTCACTGACGGCGGCCCGCCCCACCTGGAGGGAGGAGGCGCCCAGGCCGTTGCCGTGGCCCACCTCCACCACCGGGATCCCGGCCGCGTCGGCCGCCTCGGCGTACCCCCGCAACGCCGCCACGCCGAGTCGATGCCGCACCGCGTGCTGGCCGTCGCGCAAGGTGGGGTCGTACATCACCACGGACCTCATCGGCCCACCGCCGTCCAGGCGGCTGAGGCGAGCCGGGCCGCGTGCTGCTCGGCGACCAGGATGGCGGCCGAGTTGATGATGTCCAGGTTTCCGGCGTAACGGGGCAGTACGTCGCTGTCCGCGGTGACCTCCAGGGAGACCACGACCCGGTCGCCGGTCACCGTGCAGGCGATGACCTCGTACCCGGGCTGATGCGCCCGCACCCGCTCGGCGGCGTCGTCGACCAGGGCACGCACCGCCTCGGCGTCGGCCCCGGGGACGATCGCGTGGACGGCGGTCCGGAAGGTGGCCGGGGGCACGGCCGGGCTGATGTTGAGGATCGCCTTGGTGTCGCGTACGCCTGCGAGCGTGGTGAGGGCGTGCTGGGTGGTGGCGATGTACTCGTCGAGGTTGAGCCGGGTGGCCCGGCCCGCGATGGTGCCGGCCACGGTGGAGACGGCCTCGATGTACGCCACCTCGAACCGCTGGGCGAGGGCGTGGGCGATCGGGATCGACGCCTGTCCGCCACAGCTGATGAGGCTGACGTTGCGCTCGGCCGGTGGGCGGGTCCCGGTCACCGTGGGCACCACCATCCGGCCGACCCGGCTGGGGGTCAGGTCGATCAGCAGCGTGTCCAGCGGCTGGAGCAGCCGCCAGTGTTCGGCGTGCGACATCGCGTTGGTGGCGTCGAACACCACGTCGTACGGGCGCGGGGCCGCGAGGATCGCGTCGATGCCCTCCGCCGTGGTCGGACAGCCGAGCTCGGCGGCGTACCGTAACCCCTCGGACTCGGGGTTGCGCCCGGCCACCAGGCCGCAGTTCAGCACGGTGGAGCGGTGGACCTTGCCGACCAGGTCCCGGCCGATGACCCCGGTGCCGATGACGGCGACGGTGATGGGCGGGACGGTGGCGGACCCGGCGGTGGCGCGCTCAGCGACGGTCATGGCCCGCCTCCTCGCCGTCATCACCGACACCATCCACATCGCCCGTGCCACCCCTCCCGAACCGCTCGGCCCAGGCGTCCCCGCGCGCCACTGTCGCGCGCGCCATCCGGGCGAACGGCGGGCCGACCATGTTCCCGTCCAGGACCGCGATTCCGCCGTCCGCCGCCCGTACGGCCTCGGTCACCCGCCGGGCCAGCCGCAGCCCGGCCGGGTCGGGCCGCAGGGCCTGGTTGATCGCGGCCAGTTCGCTGGGGTGCACGGTCACCTTGCCGTGGAAGCCCAGCTCGCGCACCCGGTCGATCTCCTCGGCCAGCGTTTCCGGCTCGGCCAGCCGGAAGTTGGCGGTGTCGATCAGGGCGGTGCCGTGCCGGGCGCCGGCCAGGGCCATCGCCTGGCGGGCGGCGAGCAGCCCCGCCCAGCTGATCTGGATGCCCAGGGCGGCGGCCAGGTCCGCCGAACCGAGGATCAGCCCGTCGGCGGCCGCCGCGATGGCGTCGACGTCGGCGACGGCGGCCGGGGTCTCCACGGTCACATAGATCTGCGGCCGGGCCCCCGCCGAGGCGAGGGTGTCGCGCATCAGCGCCACCTCGACCGCGGACTTCACCATCGTCATCACGATGAAGCCGGGCTTGACCGGGCATTCGGCGAGCATCACGATGTCGTGCACCGCCTCGATGGTGCCCAACTCGTTGACGCGTACGGCGGCGTTCGCGGGCTCCGGCGCCTTCTCCAGCGCCGCCCGGCACACCCTGCGCGCCGCGGACTTCTCCGGTGGCGGAACGGCGTCCTCCAGGTCGACCAGATGCACATCCGCGTCGTAGGACCACGCCCCCACGACCCGGTCGAGCGACAGCGCGGGCGTGTACAGGATGGAGCGCGGGATCGCCCGGGCGGTGCCCGTCATCCGGCCCCCTCCACCGGCACGGATGCCCGCTCCGGCACGGGGGCCGCCTGCGGGACGCCCACGTCGGCCAGGGCCGCGCACAGCCCGCGGATCTGCTCCTCGGTCTGGCCCGCGCGGAGCATCACCCGCAGGCCCGCGGTGCCGCGGGGGACGATCGGGAAGAACACCGGGGACACGTAGAACCCGGCCCGGTACACCCGGCGGCCCGCCTCGATGACCGTCTCGTCGCTCATCGGTACGAGACGGATCGGGAACGTCGTCCCGGTCTGCTCGGTCTTGATGTGGCTGTCGAAGAGCGCGATATTGGCCCGCAGCCGCCCCTGGAGCTCGGTCAGCTCCTCGGTGCGGTGGATCTCCGCCGAGGCCAGCGAGGCCCCGACCGCGGCGGTGTTCATCGGCTGCGAGTAGCTGAGGGCACCCGCGAACCGCTCGACCACGCGCAGCGTGTCCTTCGGGTAGCCATCGAGCAGGATGGCCGCGCCGCTGGTCCCGAACGCCTTGTTGAGGGTCGCGACGGTGATCGTCCGCTCGTCCAGCACGGGGCAGTGCGTGCGTATGTAGCCGATGCCGCGGTCCCCGTACGCCGAGAGGGAGTGCGAGTCGTCGTAGTACACCAGCAGGCCGTACTTCTCCTGCAGCTCCGCCAGTTCTCGCACCGGCGCGTATCCGCCCAGGCTGTCCGAGCCGTCCATGACGTAGGCGACCCGCTCGTACCGCTTGCACATGTCCTCGAGGAATCCGAGGTCGTGGTGGCCGCAGCTGACCACCTCCGTCTCGTCGGCGCAGGCGGGCTTGGCCCCGGCCATGGACACATGGCAGTTCTTGTCGAACACCATCAGCGGTCTGACCCCGTTGCCCAGATGCCCGGAGGCGATCAGCGGCAGCAGTCCGGCGCTGGCCACGCCAGCCGAGATCGCGGCCACCACGTCGGCGCCGAACAGTTCGCCGAGCGATGCCTCCAGCTCCAGCAGCGCCGGGATCTGCACCCGGCTGCGCGGAATGCAGTGGTCCAGCACCCCGAACCGGCGCAGCGCGGCGACCGCGCCCTCGATGACCTTGGGGTGCGAGTCCAGGTCCAGATAGGAGCAGCAGGTGAAGTTGGTGAACTCGTGGCCGTCCTCGGTGTGCAGCACACTGGGGTTGCCGTCGTCGAGTTCGGCCACGATCCCGGCGAGGCCGTTGCGCTCGGACAGGTCCCAGAAGGCGTTTCCGACGCCGACGGCCTTGTCGTTGTTGCGGTACCGGTGCGTGGGCTCGATGGTTTTGCACCCGATGGTTTTGCGCCCGCTCATGACGCCGCCTCGGCCGGCTGGTAGTTGTAGACGCCCTTGAGCTTGCGGTAGGCGGCCGTGTAGAGCGCGACGCCCAGCACATAGGGTCTGCGGAGGATCTTCGGGTCGCGCAGCCAGAAGTTCATGTTGATGTTCATCTCGTCCAGTGATTCGGCCTGGTGCCACCAGCCGAGCGGGAGGTAGAGCATCTGCCCGGGCTCCAGGATCAGCTCCCGGCGCTCGGCCAGTTTGGAGACGAGCTTGGGGAAGCGCCGCCGGTCGACCTCGTCGAAGTCGAATGCCTGGGACTTGTCGCCGAACCCGCGCGCGATCGACCTCGGGTAGTACTCCAGGAATCCCGGGGGTGCCAGGACGAACCGCTTACGGCCTTCCAGCGCTATGTTGAAGTTCTCCAGCTCGTCGAAGTGGCTTTGGGTGAACACTCCGCGGTGGCTGATCCACAGGTTGGCGGCGTTCAACGAGCGTCGGTAGTCGAACAGTTCTCCGGCGTCAAAGCCGAGGATCGCGTCGACATCGGCCGGGCTGTTGCGGATGTTCGACACGATACGGTTCCAGGTGCCGGGGTCGGTCTGGTATCGGTCGTCGTCGAAGAACTCGCGGAGCCGGATCTCCTTGGTGGTCCACCGCCGTGAATTCCGCTTGTCGCTCGGCTCGGTGAACAGGGTCACCTTCATGTTTCCAAGGCGCTCGGCCACGCCTTCTCTGCCGAGGCCCCGGGCGCCTTTCGGTAAATCGATCACCACGGGGACATCCGCCCGGATGAGGGCCCGTCGCCCGAAGGCCAGGAACTCGTCGAACGAGAGACGGGGAACCGGTAATCCCCCGAGTCCCTTCCGCTCGGACACGCCATGCGCTGTGCTCACAACTCAGTCCTCACGCTGTCGTAACGTCATTGTTCTCAAACGGTGGTTCCCGAAGCCGCTTCCGGGGCCGGCCTCGTCCTCAGAAGCGCCGGCTGTCCTACGAGGCTCAGCCCCATGGCGAGGATCCCGCCGCCGACCGCCGCCCACGCCGCCTGCTCGAAGCCGCCCGGGTCGGCCAGCCGCCCGCCCACGGCCGTGCCCAGGGCGATACCGAGGGCCCCGGCGCTGGTGAGCCACGAGAAACCCTCCGACAAGGAGCCCTTGGGGGCCAGCGACTCCAGCAGCGTGCTGCCCGCGATCAGCCCCGGGGAGATCGCCACGCCCGCGACCACGGCGAGGAGGCCCATCACCAGTAAGGAGTCCGCGAAGGCCAGGGGAATCACGCCGAGGGTCAGCACGGAGGTGGTGATCGAGAGCAGCCGCGCCTGTGACAGCCGCCAGTTCACCGCCCCGTAGACCGCCCCGGCGATCAGGCTGCCCACCGCCGTCAGCGACAGGAACACCCCGGCAAGCCCGGAAGCCGACCGCTCCTGGGCGAACGCGATCATCGTGACGTCGACCGCGCCGAGCAGAAATCCCGTCCCCGCGTAGGAGACCATCAGCACCCGCACCCCGGGCACCGCGATCGCCCGCTGGGGGCCGCGGCCGGGGGTCGGCTCGGGCACCGGCTCGGACCGGCGGTGCAGCGCCAGGGCGATGGAGCCGGTCAAGGTCAGGACCGCGCAGGCGATCAGGCCCGCGGCCGGGTGCACCGCCGAGGCGAGGGCGGTGGCCAGCAGCGGCCCCAGCAGGAAAATCGTCTCGTCCAGCATGGATTCCAGGGCGTAGGCCGTCCGCAGCGCTCCCCGGTCGGCCATCGCCGCCCACCGCGCCCGCATGAACGAGGTGAACGAGACCGAGGCGCATCCGGTGGCCACCGCCGGGACGATCAGCAGCCACAGCGGGGCCTCCAGCAGGATCGACACCAGCAGCAGCGCCATCCCCACCGCATGCGCCAGGCACGCGGTGAGCAGCACCCGCCGCTGGCTGAGCCGGTCGGCCAGCCGCCCCAGCACCGGGCTGGCCACGCCCTGCGAGACGAGCATGGCCGCGGCCACCGTCCCGGCGTCCGCCAGCGACCCGGTGACCGAGGAGATCAGCATCACGCAGCTCAGGGACCGCATGGCGATGGGGAATCGGCCGACCATCCCCCAGAACGCCAGCGCGGCGGCGCCGGACGCCCGTAGCAATCGGAAATAGGACCCGAGCCCAGAATTCAAGCTCGCTGTGCTTTCGGACACCCTGCCCCCGTCAGTGTGAAACGGCCATTCCGAAAATTACTGACGATCTCGATCCGGGAAACTCAAGGAACGCCACAGGTTCAGGAACGAATTGTTCCGCACCGACCGTGTCGAACCCTGTTCCCCCGTTCCGCCCGCTCAATACAGCGAATCGTCATAATAGGCGGGCCGTCGCCCGGTTGGCCATGGGGAGGCGGCCGTAACCGATTCGACCGAGGAGGCAGTCGTGACCGAGCGGACGTCCGAGAGCCAGGGGCCCGAGCGGGAGCTCCAGGCCCCGGAGGGCCCGGAGGGCGAGCAGTCCGAGACCTTACGGCAGCGCAAGAACGGCCTGGGGCGAGGCGTGAGCGACGAGCTCGCCGAGAACATGAAGCAGGGCTGGGCCGACACCGAGCGACACGACCTCGAGCCCATCCCGCAGGCCGCGCACACCGCCCGCCGTCGCGCCGCGCTCTCCGCCCGTTTCCCCGGCGAGCGCCTGGTGATTCCGGCCGGCCGGCTGAAGGTCCGCGCCAACGACACGGACTACCCCTTCCGCCCCTCCTCCGACTACGTCTATCTGACCGGCGACCGGCCCGCTGAATGCGCTGACGGCGTTCTGGTGCTGGAGCCACGGAGCGAGGGCGGCCATGCGGCCACCGCGTATCTGCTGCCCCGCTCCGACCGTGAGAACGGCGAGTTCTGGCTCTCGGCGCAGGGCGAGCTGTGGGACGGCCGGCGCAACAGCCTCACCGAGAACGAGATGCTTCTCGGCCTGCCCTGCGAGGACGTCCGCAAGCTGGCCGACGGGCTGAAGGGGGCCACCGGCCCGGTCCGGGTGCTGCGCGGCTACGACGCCGGTGTCGAGACCGCGTTGCACGACAAGGTGACCGCCGAGCGCGACGAGGAGTTCCGCGTCTTCCTCTCCGAGATGCGACGGGTGAAGGACGAGTTCGAGATCGCCGAACTGCGCTTCGCCTGCGAGGCCACCGCGCGCGGCTTCGAGGACGTGGTCAAGGTCCTCGAAGCGGCCGAGGCCACCTCCGAGCGCTATGTCGAGGGCACGTTCTTCCTGCGCGCCCGCGTCGAGGGCAACCACGTCGGCTACGCCTCCATCTGCGCCGCCGGCCCGCACGCCACCACCATCCACTGGGTGCGCAACGACGGCCCGGTCCGCCCCGGTGAACTGCTGCTGCTCGACGCGGGCGTGGAGACCCGCAACCTCTACACCGCGGATGTGACCCGCACCCTGCCCATCGACGGCCGCTTCACCCCGATCCAGCGCAAGATCTACGACGCGGTGTACGACGCGCAGGAGGCCGGAATCGCCGCCGTCAAGCCCGGCGCCGGCTACCGCGACTTCCACGAGGCCGCCCAGCGGGTGCTCACCGAGCGCCTGGTGGACTGGGGCCTGCTCGGCGACCTGTCGGTGGACAAGGCCCTCGAACTCGGTATGCAGCGCCGCTGGACCCTGCACGGCACCGGCCACATGCTCGGCCTCGACGTCCACGACTGCGCCGCGGCCCGTACCGAGATGTACGTCGACGGCACGCTGGAGCCCGGGATGGTGCTCACCGTCGAGCCCGGGCTGTACTTCCAGCCCGACGATCTGACCGTGCCCGAGGAGTACCGCGGTATCGGGGTGCGGATCGAGGACGACATCCTCGTCACCGACGACGGCACCGAGAACCTGTCGGCCGGCCTGCCCCGGCAGGCGGACGAGGTCGAGGCATGGATGGCCGGTCTGAAGGCCTGACGCCGCTCCCCACCGTCTGGGGTGCGAGGCTGCCGCCCCGCGGCGCACAACGGGGAGAGTCACCGCGGAGCGGCAGCCGGCCCGGGTCGGCGCGACCCGGGCGAGCCTCCGGAGGCGTGGGTTCCCCGGAGGCTCTGCCGGGGAGTACGGACCCGGGCCCCGTATTGTTCAGCCTTCCACCACATTCGGTTTGCCGCGGCGGCCCGGCCCTTGCCAGGCTGTCCCCATGCCGACCGCCCCGCTGCCCGAGCTCATCGACGAACTCCTCGCCGGCCCCCACCCGTTGCCGATCGTCGCGGCGGGAGTCCCGGTCCTGCGCCGACCCGCCCTTCCGTACGAGGGGCAGCTGTCCGCCGGGCAACTGGACCGGCTGGTGCGGGCCATGCGGGAGACCATGCAGGCCGCCCCGGGGGTCGGCCTGGCCGCCCCGCAGATCGGCATTCCGCTGCGGATCGCGGTCATCGAGGACCCGGCCGAGGTGAGCGCGGAGATGCGGGAGGCGCGCGGGCGGGTGCCGCTGCCCTTCCGGGTGCTCGTCAACACCTCGTACGAGCCGGTGGGCGACCCCGGCCGCCGGGCGGCGTTCTTCGAGGGCTGTCTCAGCGTGCCCGGGTGGCAGGCCGTGGTCGCCCGCCCCGAGCGGATCCGGCTGCGGGGCCAGGACGAGCGGGGGCGTGAGCTCGACGAGGAGTTCGCGGGGTGGCCCGCGCGTATCGTCCAGCATGAGACCGACCACCTCGACGGCACGCTCTACCTCGACCGGGCCGAGACCCGCTCGCTCGCCTCGGCGCGCTCCGTCGCCGAGCTGTGGTCCCAGCCCACCCCCGCCGACGCGGCCCGCGCGCTCGGCTTCCCGCTGCCGGGCCCGGCCGAGCGGTAAACCCCGTCTCCGACGACGCGTGGGCGTCCCCCGGGTGGACATCACATGTGGCGCCCGTGGCGGCACACGTTCGTCATCGTCCGGCAGTCGTCGAATCACCGTCCGGACACTGCCGCGTTCTCGTGCCGGGGCAACACTTGCGAAGCCATTCCAAGCCTTCGCTGGTGCTCGACTCCCCTGAACGGAGAACAGGAATGCATGTGCTCTCGACAACTTCGGTTCCGGCGGACGCCCGCTCCTACGTCACCTCGATCGCGGACACCGAAGAGCAGATCCACGCCGCCCAGCGGCTGCGCTACCAGGTCTTCGGGCAGGAAAAGGGAGCCCGGCTGCACACCGTAGGCGACCGGGACGTGGACGAGTTCGACGAGGTCATGGACCATCTGATCGTCACGGACACCTCGACGGACACCGTGGTCGGCACCTACCGGCTGCTGCCGCCCGGGCGCAGCGAGCGGCTGTACTCGGAAACCGAGTTCGATCTGCGCGGACTCCCGGACGAGATACGCCTCTCGATGGTCGAGGCGGGCCGGGCCTGTGTCCACCCCGACCACCGCTCGGGTGCGGTGATCAATCTGATGTGGGCCGGGCTGGCCCGGTACGTGCTGCTGTCCGGCCACCGCTATCTCGCGGGCTGCGCCTCGGTCCCGCTGGCCGACGGCGGGCAGGCCGCGGCGGACGCCTGGCTACTGGGCACCACCCGGCACGCCGCGCCCGCCGATGTGCGGGTGCTCCCGCGCGACCCGTGGATGCCCACCCGGGCGCTGGTCGCCGAACCGGGCTACGCCGCGCTGCCGCCGCTGTTGCGCGGCTATCTGCGGGTCGGGGCCTGGATGTGCGGGGCGCCGCAGCACGAGCGGGACTTCGACGACGCCGACTTCTTCGTGCTGCTGGACACGGAGAAGATGAACGACCGCTATCGGCGCTACTTCCTGGGCGAGTCCCGATGACCCTGCCGGTACCGGCGCCCTCGCATGCGGGGGCGCCGGGAGCTATACGGGATACGGGGGCCGCCGGGTCCCCGTGGACCGCCTGGTCACCGTGTAGTACCACCCGCTGTGTGGCGCACGCCGCCGCCCGGGTGCCGGCCTCGCGCGTGGCCGGGCGCGCCGCGTCCTTCGCCCGGGTGGCGGCGGGCGCGCTGCTGCGCGGCAAACGGCTCGCCGAGCCCGACACGCTGCGGGCCCGCGCCGCGGCGATGCTGGACGCCCTGGACATCCGGCTGGAGGTGCACGGCGGGCCGCTGAGCGTACCGGGCCGTACGGGCACACTGGTCGTCGCCAACCACATCTCGTGGCTGGACATCATCTCCCTGCTCGCCGTGGAGCCGGTGACCATGCTGGCCAAGCGCGAGGTCGGGGAGTGGCCGGTGGCCGGCTCGCTGGTGCGGCGGGCGGGGACGCTGTTCATCGACCGATCCACGCTGCGCGGGCTGCCGGACACCGTCGCGATGATGTCCGGGCAGTTGCGTTCCGGCCGTTCGGTCATGGTCTTCCCGCAGGGTGTCACCTGGTGTGCCGGAACGGGCGGCAACTTCCGGCAGGCCACCTTCCAGGCGGCGATCGACGCCGGGGCGCCGATCCGGCCGGTGACCCTGGACTATCTTCAGCATGGAGCGCCGACCACGGTGGCCGCCTTCGTCGGCGAGGACGACTTCGGCAGCTCCGTACGGCGGGTGCTGCGCGCCACCGGGCTGACCGTGCGGATGCGGATACACCAGCCGCTGTCGGCCCTGCCGGGCGTGGACGACCGGCGGAGCCTCGCCGCGCGGGCCCAGGCGGCCGTATGCGGCGCGGAGTTGTCCACACACGGCTGAACCCCAGGCAAAACTCCACTCGGGCAGAAACGGGCGCAAGTCTTTCGGAAACGGTCAGTGGCAATGGGGCGCAACATTGGTATACACCTTGAAGCGGATCTAAACACCCGTCACCAGAATCCACAGCCGTTGCCGATACGACAGAAAGTGGTGACTACCCTTGGCTGCCCACCCCCACACCGCCCAGGTCACCCCCGATCGCCCCAAAGCCTCCCAAGAGGGCGGCCGGTACGCCACCGGTATGGCCACCCTCACCTCCGACCTGCGGATCCTCGCGGGTGACGACGACTTCTTCCGCCACTTCGGCGGTTCGTCGGCGGAGCTGTGCGGCCGCGATTTGTTCGATCTGCTGCACCCCAGCGCCCCTGCCGTACTGCGGGAACACTTCTCGCGTCTGCACGACGGGCGGCGCACCCGGTTCACCGAGCGCGTCGTCGGATGCCGCACGGACGGCCAGGTGTTCTCCGGCGATCTGACCGGTACGGCCATCGAGGGCCCCTCGGATCAGCTGTCCGCCATCGTCGTACTGGTCAAACCGGACGACGAGGCGGTCCTCGACGAAGCCACCACGCTGCGGCGGCTGTTGCTCTCCCCTCTGGAGGCCCAGATACTCGAAGGGGTGGCCACCGGCGCCTCGACCGTACAGCTGGCCTCCAAGCTCTATCTGAGCAGGCAGGGCATCGAATACCACGTGAGCTCGATGCTGCGGAAGCTCAAGGCGCCCAACCGCGCGGCCCTGGTGTCCCGCGCCTACTCGGCGGGCATGCTGACGGTCGGCACCTGGCCGGCCAGAGTGCTCCCGGACTTCGTCAAATAGCCCCCTCCCGGCGGCACGGCAGGGGGCGTGCCGCCGAGGGGGAGGGCTCGGCCCTCCCCACGTACCCGCCGCCGCTACCCCGCCGCGAGCGTGGTGGCGACGACGGTCAGCGCGACCCCGCCGAGCAGGGCGGCCACCAGCAACCGGAGCCGCAGCCGACGGTAGATCCCCTGGTACTCCGCGCGCAGTTCCTCGGCGCGCCGCGCCACCTTGCGCAGGTTCTGTTCGGTGAGGTCCCACTGGTCCTGCGCGTAGAGGCGTTCGACCTCCTCGCGCTGGGCGACGGTCAGCCAGTCCAGCCGGTCCACGAACCGGCGCGCGCGGTCGCAGGCCCGCTCGCGTTCCGCCTGGAGCAGCAGATAGCCATCCAGTTGGCTGATGCCCATGGCGATATCGCCGGGGCGCAGGGCGCTCATATCACCGACTCGCGCTCGGCGGCCCCGGGGTGGTGCAGATCGAACGCCGGGGATTCGGAGCGGATCCGGGGCAGCGAGGTGAAGTTGTGCCGCGGTGGCGGGCAGGAGGTCGCCCACTCCAGCGAGCGGCCGTAGCCCCACGGGTCGTCGACCTCGATCTTCTTGCCGTACTTGGCGGTCTTCCAGACGTTGTAGAAGAACGGCAGGATCGACAGGCCGAGCACGAAGGAGAAGATCGTCGAGACGGTGTTCAGCGTGGTGAAGCCGTCGGCGGCGAGATAGTCCGGGATCCTGCGGAGCATTCCTTCCGTCCCCAGCCAGTGCTGGACGAGGAAGGTGCCGTGGAAGCCGATGAACAGCGTCCAGAAGGTGATCTTGCCCAGGCGCTCGTCCAGCATCTTGCCGGTGAACTTCGGCCACCAGAAGTGGAATCCGGCGAACATCGCGAACACGACCGTACCGAAGATCACGTAGTGGAAGTGGGCCACCACGAAGTAGGTGTCCGAGACATGGAAGTCCATCGGCGGCGAGGCCAGGATGACACCGGTCAGCCCGCCGAAGACAAACGTGATCAGGAAGCCGACCGCCCACAGCATCGGGGTCTCGAAGCTCAGCGACCCCTTCCACATCGTGCCGATCCAGTTGAAGAACTTGATACCGGTCGGCACCGCGATCAGGAACGTCATGAAGGAGAAGAACGGCAGCAGCACACCGCCCGTGACATACATGTGGTGTGCCCACACGGTCACCGAGAGGCCCGCGATCGAGATCGTCGCGCCGATCAGGGAGACGTAGCCGAACATCGGCTTGCGCGAGAAGACCGGAATGACCTCGGAGATGATCCCGAAGAACGGCAGCGCGATGATGTACACCTCGGGGTGGCCGAAGAACCAGAACAGGTGCTGCCACAGCAGCGCCCCTCCGTTGGCCGCGTCGAAGATATGGGCCCCGAACTGGCGGTCCGCCTCCAGGGCGAACAGCGCGGCGGCCAGGACCGGGAAGGCCAGCAGCACCAGCACACCGGTGAGCAGCACGTTCCAGGTGAAGATCGGCATGCGGAACATCGTCATGCCCGGGGCGCGCATGCAGATGATGGTGGTGATGAAGTTGACCGAGCCGAGGATGGTGCCGAAGCCGGAGAAGGCCAGACCCATGATCCACATGTCGGCGCCCACGCCCGGCGAGCGGACCGCGTCCGACAGCGGCGAGTACGCGAACCAGCCGAAGTCGGCCGCGCCCTGCGGGGTGAGGAACCCGCCCACGGCGATCAGCGAGCCGAACAGGTACAGCCAGTAGGCGAACATGTTCAGCCGCGGGAACGCCACATCAGGCGCGCCGATCTGCAGCGGCATGATCCAGTTCGCGAAGCCGGCGAACAGCGGTGTGGCGAACATCAGCAGCATGATCGTGCCATGCATCGTGAGCGCCTGGTTGAACTGCTCGTTCGACATGATCTGGTGGCCCGGGCGGGCCAGCTCGGCGCGCATGAACAGCGCCAGGATCCCGCCGATGCAGAAGAACGCGAACGACGTGACGAGGTAGAGCGTCCCGATCGTCTTGTGATCGGTGGTCGTCAGCCACCGTACGGCCGCGGAACCGGGGCTCGGGCGGCGCGTGGGCACGGGCGCCGGTGCCGCGACAACACTGTTGTTACTCATGCCCGGTAGGTGTCCGGCACCCCTCCCGACCGTCACGGGGGAGGCGGAAAAAAGAAAACTTCATGGGGGTGTGATGATCGAAGGCATGCCGGACACCTACCGGGCATGAGCCCCGACGAAGCCTTCGACACCGCCTACCGTGAGCATTACTGGGCGGTGAGCCGCTTCGTGGCCCGACGGCTGGACGGCCGGCCCAGCGAGGTCGAGGAAGTCGTCGCGGAGGTGTTCACCGTCGCCTGGCGGCGCCGCCGCGAGCTGCCCCAGTCGCCTCTGCCCTGGCTGTACGGGGTGGCGCGCAACTGCCTGGCCAACGCCGTACGTGGACGCGGCCGGTACCGCAGGCTGCTCGCCAAGCTCGGCCATCACGAGGTGACGGGGGGTCGGCGCACCGTGCCGAGCCCGGACGCCGAGCAGCCGGGCTCCTGGGTGCTGGAGGCGCTGGACCGGCTCACCGAGGCCGACCAGGAGGTGCTGAAGCTGACGGCGTGGGAGGAGCTGACCGTCGAGGAGCTGGCCACCGTCCTGGGGTGCGGCCGGTCGGCCGCGGCCATGCGGCTGCACCGGGCCCGGCAGCGGCTGCGGGCGCAGATCGACACGGTGCGCGGGGCCGTCCCGGTACCGGCGCGGACGAGCACGAAGGATGAACGGAAATGACCGACGAACTCGACCTGCTCCGCGGCGCCGACCCCGTCCCCGCCGACGCCGAGCGGTGGCGGGACCGGCCGCTGGGCTTCGAGGGCGAGCGGCGGCTGCGGCAGCTGGTGTCCGGGGCCCGGCGCCGCCGTACCGTACGGCGGGTCGTCATGGGCGTGGCCACGGCGACGGCGGGGGCGGTGGCCGCCATCGCCCTGACCGTCTCGGGCCCGGCCGCCTCCCCGGCCGTGGCCGCCCCGGTGGCGCTGCGGCCGCACGCCTCCGCCGCCGATGTATCGCTCGCGGAGATCGCCCGCCGGGCCCGCGCCGCGGCGGCGGCCGAGCCCGGGAAGTCGGTGCGCGGCAGCCATGTCCAGGACTGGTCGATGGGCCTGGAGTCGGGCAAGGACGCGGTGACGGTCCCCCAGGAGACGCTGACCCGCTGGAACACGGACGGCAGCGGCTCGCTGCTCGTGGTCGCCACCGACCCCCGCCACCCGGGGCGCCCGGTCATCGACGACGGCGATCCGCCCCGTACGGTCCACGACGGCAAGGTGGTGCGCCGGGAGAACTACCCGCCGGGCATCGACGGCGCGAACCAGAGCTACTTCGAGCCGCCGCCGCCCGGTGCCGCCGCGCTGCGCGACTATCTCGCCGTCTGGCACCCGGGCGCGGACCGCGACCCGGACGAACTGCTGGGCGCGGTCCAGGACTTCCTCCGGGTGTGGACTCCCGGCCCGCGCGAGATCGCGAACCTGGCCACCCTGCTCTCCCGTGACGCGGGCCTGCGCCCGGCCGGCCGGGTCACCGACCGGATGGGCCGGGAGGGGCAGGCGTTCGTGCGCACCACCGGCGGGTTGCAGCAGATGGTCGTCCTCGACCCGGACGACGGAAGGGTGCTCGACATGGAGGAGACCTGCACCCGCGACGACCCCGAGTACCGGCTCAAGGCGGGTGATGTGTTCTCGTACACGGCCTGGTTGTCGTAAGCGTCACTTCGACGCAGCCGCACAACATCCGTGCGGCGCAGGGGTGTCATAGGGTGATCGGCCTATGCACTCCTCTCCCTCACAGCGGCGGGCGCGGCTCCTGCTGCCCGCTCTCGTCGCCGCCGGCGCGGCCGTGGGCATCGCGGGCTGCGCGTCGGGGACCGGTGCCCAGGACGACGGCGCCGCGCCCCGGCTGTCCCCGCCCACCAGCGCCGTACCGCTGTGGCCCGGCTTCACGCCGCCGTCCACGCCCGAACAGGTGGGTCCGGCCCCCGGCTTCGTCCGCTATCTGCCCGTCGAGGGCGTGTCCGCGCCCGCCGACGGGCTGGCGGGGCTGTCCCCCAAGCGGCTGCTGGACAAGGACCCCAATGTGCCGAAGGTGATCCAGGAGTCACTGACCGGGTGTCCGGATGCCCACTGCCCGCTGCGCAAGCCGGTGCTGCGCGATCTGACCGGTGACGGCCGGGACGAGCTGGTGGCCGCGGTCGATCTGCCCAAGTTCCAGCGGACGCTGGTCCAGGTGTACCGGGCGACGGGCCGAACCATCAGACCGGTGCTGATCTACTGGGGCCAACTGGGCGTCACCGGCGAGACGTACGGCCGCGACCTGATCATCACGTCGACCGGCGTCGACGGCCGGTTCACCGTGCGCTTCCGCTGGAACGGCGAGGTCATGGCCTCCGTCACGCCGCGCGGCGCCTCCAGCACCCCGGACGTCGCGGAGACCGTCCCCGGCGGTGTGCCGGCCGAGTCCGCCGAGCCGAAGAGGACGCCATGACCTCTGCCTTCCCGCCGCCCGCGGCCGCTGAACCGGGCCCCGTCGTACCGGGCCCCGCCGTACCGGGCCCCGCCGTACCGGGCCCCGTCGTGCCCGGCCCCGTCGTGCCCGGCCCCACCACCGAGGCCCACGTTCTCCTCGTCGAGGACGACGAGGTGATCCGCAATACGGTCCGGATGCTCCTGGAGCGGTACGGCTTCACCGTGTCCACCGCGGGGGACGGTCTCACCGGCCTGGAGCTCTTCCGCGAGCGCCGGCCCGACCTGCTGCTGCTGGACGTCATGCTCCCCGAACTGGACGGCATCGGGCTGTGCCGCAGGGTCCGCGAGCTGAGCCTGGCCCCGATCCTGATGATGTCCGCCCGCGGCGACGCCTTGGACGTGGTCTCCGGCCTGGAGGCGGGGGCCGACGACTATGTGGTCAAGCCATGTGAGAGCGCGGTGCTGGTGGCCCGTATCCGCTCCCTGCTGCGCCGCGCCTCCTTCGCCCCCGTCCAGCGGAGTGCGCCCGGCGGAGCGGAGTGCGAGACGGCCGAGGAGGACGAGCCGGCGACGCTCGCCTTCGGCGATCTGACCATCGACCCCCGCGGAATGGAAGTGCGCCGCGCGGGCCGGCTCCTGGCCCTGACGCCGACCGAGCTGCGGATGCTGCTGGAGTTCGCGGCCTCGCCCGGCGTCGTACTGGAACGCCGTACGCTGCTCAGCCGGGTGTGGGACCACGCCTGGCACGGGGACACCCGCGTGGTCGACCTCCATGTCCAGCGGCTGCGGGCGAAGATAGGCGCGGAACGGATCGAGACGGTCCGCGGCTTCGGCTACAAGCTGCGGCGCTGACGATGGCGCTGAGATGGCGGATAGCCGCTCTGGTGGCGGCGGCCGCCTGTGCGGTGGCCGCGGCGGTCGGCGTGCTGGTGCACCGCGCCTCACAGGAGCGCGAGCTGTCACAGGCGCGGGACGCCGCCCGCACCACGCTGGAGCGGGCGGCCGTCGTCTACGCCCGCACCGGCGGGGTCGAGGGCTCCGGGGCCGCGCTGGACGCTCCCGGGCTCCCGGGCGGGCTGCGCTCCCTGGTACGCAAGGGGCACCAGGGCACCAAGTTCACCACCGGGCCCGGTGGGCCCGCGATGTGGGCCGCCAGACCCGCCGACGACCGGGTCCTGTCGGTCCGCGTGGACCTGGACACCTCCATGCGGGACATCAGCGCGCTCGACACCAACATCGTGCTGGCCGGTCTGATCGCCACCGCCGTGGTGCTGCCGCTCGGGGTGGTGACCGCCGGGCGGATGAGCCGGCGGCTGCGCGCCGCGGCGGCGACCGCGCGCCGGATCGCGGCCGGTGACCTGGACGCCCGTATCTCGGCCGGTGCCCGCCCGCACGACGAGATCGCCGAGATCTCCGGGGCCGTCGACTCGATGGCGGCAGCGCTCCAGGAACGGCTGCTCCGCGAGCAGCGGTTCACCGCCGATGTGGCGCATGAGCTGCGCACCCCGCTGATGGGTCTGGTGACCGCCGCCGAACTGCTGCCGCCGGGCGAGGCCACCGGGTATGTACGGGACCGGGTACGGGTGCTGAGCACGCTGGTCGAGGACCTGCTGGAGATCTCCCGGCTGGACGCCGGCGCGGAGCGGGCCGATCTGTCGCCCTGTCCCCTCGGGCTCCTGGTGACCGAGGCCGTCGACCGCACCGCCCTGGACGTACGGCTGCGCACCGCCCAAGGTACGGAAGAGGGCGCCGGGGACGGGCCGACGGTGTGGACGGACCCGCGGCGGATGGAGCGGATCGTGGCCAATCTGGTCGTCAACGCCCATCGGCACGGCCGCACCCCGGTCGAGGTGACGGTCGACCCGGACCGCAGGACCGTGACCGTACGCGACCACGGCCCCGGCTACCCGGACGACCTGCTGCGGGACGGTCCGCAGCGGTTCCGTACCGGGGCGCGGGAGCGCGGCCGGGGCCACGGTCTGGGGCTGACCATCGCGCTGGGCCAGGCGGAGGTCATCGGCGCCGAGCTGGCCTTCCGCAACGCGGCGGACGGCGGGGCGGCGGCCACGCTGCGCCTCCCCGCGGGCCCCGAAGCGGCACCGATACAGGCACCGATACACGCACCGATACACGACTGATACACCGCCGAGCGGTATTCGAGGCCCGGCCGAGCCGGGGCCGATACCGGGCTTTGCGGTTTTGAAGATCTTCGCTGTCGAGGATGGCGCCGCCCGCGAATATCTCGCGGGGCTCGACGGAGGTGCTCCCGGTATGACAGGTCCGCGTATGGCGTTACGCACTCGGCGCGAGCCGGACGGCGCGACGGCCGGCGAGGAGACGGCCGGGGTCCGTACGAGAAGGAGAGCGAGACGGGGGATACGGGGACTACGGGGAAGGGGCGCGCGAGGGAAGGGCGGGGTCAAGCGGACCGGTCTGCGGCGCTTCTTCACCTGGCGCAGGCTCCTGGCCTACTTCGTCGCGCTGTGCGCGCTGCTGGTCGGGGCCTTCGCGCTCCTCTACTACCTCATCGACATCCCCAAGGCCAACGCCCTGGCGAAGGCCGAGGCCAACGTCTACAAGTACAGCGACGGAACGGTGCTGGCCCGCACGGGCGACATCAACCGCGAGTCGGTCCCCTTGAGCAGGGTGCCCAAAGCCGTGCAGCACGCGTTTGTCGCGGCCGAGAACAAGACCTTCTACGACGACCCGGGCATCGATCCGGTGGGCGTCGTGCGCGGCCTGGTCAACACCGTGACCGGGAAGGGCACCCAGGGCGGCTCGACGATCACTCAGCAGTACGTCAAGAACTACTACCTCAGCCAGGAGCAGACCGTCACCCGCAAGGTGAAGGAGCTGATCATCTCCCTCAAGGTGGACCAGCGGAACTCCAAGGACGACATCCTCGCGGGCTATCTGAACACCAGCTACTTCGGGCGGGTGGCCTACGGCGTCCAGGCCGCGGCCCGGGCGTACTACGACAAGGACGTCGAGAAGCTGACGGTCGCCGAGGGCGCCTATCTCGCGGCGCTGGTGCAGGCCCCCAGCCAGTACGACTGGGCGGTCGCGACCCCCACGGCGCAGCGGCTGGTGACCCGGCGCTGGAACTACGTCCTGGACAACATGGTCGACATGGGCTGGCTGGACGCGGGCGAGCGGCGGGCCCTGCGCTTCCCGGTGCCGGTCGCCCCGCAGCCCGCCCAGGGCCTGGGCGGACAGGCCGGTTATCTGGTGGACGCGGCACGGAACGAACTCATCGCGGCCGGAGTCAGCGACCAGGAGCTGGCCGCGGGCGGCTGGACGATCACCCTCAACATCGACCCGGACAAGCAGCGGGCCCTGGAGCGCGCGGTGAAACCGGCGCTGCGCGACGCGGACACACAGGGCGCGGCGGCCTCGGTGGACCCCGGGAGCGGCCGGCTGCTGGCGCTGTACGGCGGCCGGGACTACACCAAGCACTACCTCAGCAACGCCACCCGCGCCGACTACCAGGTGGGGCCCGTCTTTCTGCCGCTGGTGACCGCCACCGCGATGGAGAACAAGCAGGGGCGAAAGGGTGGCCGGACGGAGGTGAAGGACATCGCGGTGGCCCTCGGCCTGCCCCGGGACATCACCGGCCTCACCGACCCGACGACGGTCACGCTGGGCCTGGCGGGCGCGAGCCCGCTGCGGATGGCCGGCGTTTACGCCACGATCGACAGCCACGGCAAGCGCGTCACACCGACCATCGTGAAGTCCGCCCGGCGCGGTGACGAGACGGCCGGGCCGCCGGGAGCCGTCGGCGACCAGGCGGTCACCCGCGCGACCGCCGACTTCCTCACCGCCGACCTCGTGAAGAACGACGAGGGACCACGGGCGGCGCGCTCCCTCGCCCGGCCCGCCGCGGGCATCTCCGGCACCTCCGACGACAAGAAGGCGTCCTGGTACGTCGGCTACACCCCCGACCTGGTCACGACGGTCGCCTTCTTCGGGGAGGGCGCGAAGAGCCGGAAGCAGATCCGGCTGAAGGACACCGGGACGGAGGTCCCCGAGAAGGTCTGGAGCACCTATACGCGGGAGGCGCTGCGCGGTACGCCCGCGTCCGGGTTCGACCTGGAGGAGGCGTTTCCCGCGGTGGCGGTGCCGGATCCGGTGTTCCGGCGCTGAACCCGTGCCCGCACTGCCGGCCGGCCGGTCATGACCCGCCCGGCTGGCAGTGCGGGCACCAGGCGGTGGTCCGCCCGGCCATCCGGCTGCGCCGCAGCGGGCTGCCGCACCGCGGGCAGTGCGGGTCGGGGTCGTCGCGGCGGCCGGTGAGCCAGGAGGGGCTGGTGGGCACGTGCCCGGCCTGGACCGAGGTGAGCAGCACACCGCGCATCGCGCGCTCCAGCCGGGCGCGTTCCTCGGGGGTCAGCTCGTCGGTCCGCCGCGCCGGGTTGATGCCGGCGCGCCACAGGATCTCATCGCCGAGGAGATTTCCGAGCCCGGCGACGACGGACTGGTCGGTGAGGGTCGCCTTGACCCGTCCGTGCCGCCCCGCCAGCCGTTCGTCGAGTTCGGCGCGGCTCACGGACAGCGCGTCCGGGCCCTGGTCGCCCAGGATCCGGTCGAGGTCGGCGTCGGTGGCGGCCAGCCACAGGCCGCGCAGTTTGCGCTGGTCCCGGTAGCGGAGGTCATGGCCGTCGTCGAGGACGATGGTGACGCGGTCGTGCGGATGGGGCGGGTCATCGTGCTCATGGCAGGTCAGATCTCCGGTCATCCCGAAGTGCAGGAGTACGGTGGGACCGTCGGTGCGGGCGATCAGCCATTTGCCATGCCGCTCCGGTGCGTCGAAGCGGCGGCCGGTCAGCTCCCGCCGCAGCCGCTGAGATGTCACCCCGCGCAGCACCCCGGCGTCGCCCACCTCGACGCCCTCCACCCGGCGGCCCTCCGCACAGGAGGCCAATACCCGCCGAAAACCCTCCACATCCGGCAGTTCAGGCATAGCGCTACATTACGCCCGAATGGCCGACCGCACCCCTCAAGACGCAGGACACGACAAGGGGCCGCCGCACACCACCCGCCTCCCATGATTCACTGCTTTTACCGCCCGTTAACTCCTTAATGTGCCGTAATCCGATTAAAGTAGCCGGTTATGCGATTCCTCCGCTCTTCAGCGGACCGAGGAGCCGACGGCCACAGCCGTAAGCTCTTCGTGATTGCCCGGTGCCTGCCCTTCGTGGCCCTGGTGGCCGTGGTCGCGATCGAGCTGTCACCGGTGCACACGGTGTACACGGGCCCCCTGCTGTCCCCGGCCCCGGCGCTGGCCGCGGTGACCATGGGGCCGCTGGGCACCAGTTCCGTGGCCGGTCTTGCCCTCCTGGTGAGCTCGACCACCGCGACGGTCAACCACGCCTGGGGCACCCAGCAGGTGTACGCGAACATGGCCGCGCTGCTGCTGGTGGCGATCGCGAGCGTGGTGAGCAGCGCCGTACGGGTCCGCAGAACGCGTGAGCTGACGCAGGTGCGGCGGATCGCCGAGGTCTCGCAGAACGTGGTGCTGCGGCCGCTGCCCACCCGGATGGGCATGGTGATGGCCGCCAGCGTGTATCTGGCGGCCGAGCGGGGCGCGCAGATCGGCGGCGATCTGTACGAGGCGATGACCACCCGGTTCGGGGTGCGTCTGATCGTCGGGGACGTACGGGGCAAGGGGCTGGCGGCCGTGCGGTCGGCCGCCGCGGTGCTGGGCGCCTTCCGCGAGGCGGTGCACTACGAACGCGACCTGGCCGAGGTCATGCACCGCTGCGCGGCCGCGCTGCAGCGGGAGTACGCGCTGCTTGACCGGACGGCCGATCCGCGGCACTGGGAGGAGCAGGCCGAGCAGTTCGTCACCGTACTGCTGGCGCAGGTGCCGGACGATGCGACGATCCAGCTGATCAACCGCGGCCATCCGCCGCCGCTGATCGTCCAGGGCGGCTGCGTACGGACCCTCGACCCCACCCGCCCGCTGCCCCCGCTCGGCCTGGAGGAGTTCCTCACCGGCCCGCCCATCGCCACCGAGACCTACCCGTTCACCGCGGGCGAGCGGCTGCTGCTGCACACCGACGGGGTGCTGGAGGCGCGCAACCGCTCCCACGAGTTCTTCCCGCTGCCGGAGACCCTGGAGATACTGGACGGCGCCACCCCGGAGGAGTACCTGGACCGGCTGCGCCAGGCGCTGGTCCGGCACGCCGACGGGCATCTGACCGACGACGCGGCGATGATCCTCATCGAACGGACCGAAACGGCCCCCGGGATCGTCCTGCCCGGCGACCCGTAGACCCGGCCCGGGCGGGCTCGGGCCGGTGACGGCTCAGTCGGCGGGCACCACCGCCCGTCCGTAGGGCACCAGGCGGACCGACCCGATCAGGCCGTACCGCTGCCGCTTGGCCGCCCCGAACTCCGCCGGGCGTACGGTCCGCAACCGGTTCAGCAGCGTGGTGGCCACCTCGACCTCGATCGTGTTCTCCCCGCGCCGCAGCAGGCCCCCGAGGTCCACCACGCCGGTGACCTGGTCCACCGGGCCCAGCGCGGTGCCGTTGACGGTGACCCGGTAGGTGTCGAAGACCTCCCCAAGCTCCAGCCGGGCGCCGGTGGCTCCGGTCCAGCCGCGCCCCAGCCGTACGGTGGCGCGGTAGCGCCCGACGCCGGAGACGTCCTCCAGACCGGGGAGGTCCGGCCAGGCCGCGAGGGCGTCGAGGTCCAGTCGGTGGTCCACCGTCACATGGCGGTCGGGCGTGCGGCCAGGACGCCAGTCGGCCACCCGCAGCGACCAGCGGTCCAAGGTGAGCGGCGCGGGCAGCTCGCCGATGCGCGCGACGACCTTCCGACCGTCGCTCAGCACGGTCTCGCGGGCCCCGGGCCGGGTGTCGAGCACCTCCAGCACACCGTCCGCGATCCGCGCCGACTGGGCGTCGGTGCTCAGCGCGTGGAGCGGCCCGGCGCCGCGCGCGAGCGCGACCAGGGCGGTGGCCCCGGGCGCCAGGGTGATCCGCAGCGTGACCCGGCCGCCGTCGTCGTCGCGGTGGACGGCGAGGGGCGCCACCTCGCCGGTCCAGGCGTCGAGCGCGTACGGGGCGGCCTTGGCCCACGGCGTGGCGATGGCCACCTCGTGGTCCACCGCCGCGGTCGCCGAGCCGTTGGCGAAGAAGTGGTAGGCCACGTCCCGCCCCGCCCGGTGGGCGTGCAGCAGCGGCGAGCGCGCCGCGTACGCCACGTCGGGCTCGATGCCCAGCTCGGCCAGGGCCGCGGGGATATCGGGCCGGTCGGCGGCGCGCCGCACCCCGGGGACGGCGAGCAGCCGGGTGATCAGGGCACGAAGCCGCTCGTCGTCGCCCTCGTGCGGCAGCCCGGGCACATGCCCGTCCGACCAGTCCCCCACCACGATCATCGGCAGCCCGTCCTCGGCCAGCTCGATCAGCCTGCGGGTGACCTCCAGCTCCAGGGTGTGCTCCCGCCCGATCATGACGTCGCCCTCCAGCACCAGCACCTTGAAGGCGGGCCCGTCGGGCGCCAGCCGCCCGTCCCGCACCACGGCGCTCGGCAGGCCGAGCGAGCGCGGGCTGAGGAAGGTGTGCGTCCAGCCGAGCGGCACCCCGTCCGGGGTGAACCAGGGCGCGCCGAGCCCGGAGCCCGCGTACCCCTTCTGGCGCAGCACGGCCACGTCCACCCGGTGGGTGCCGGACTGGAGCACGCCCTGGACCCGGCCGAGGTATCCGGCCACGTCGGACACATGGCGCCAGGCCGGGGTGCGCGGCCCCCACGCCTCGCCGTATCCGGGGCCGCCGTGGTACGGGGAGAAGGCGGCGAAGCCCGGCCAGGCGGCGCCGGGCGCGGTCGCGTAGCCGAAGCCGTGCAGCACCGCCTGGTTGACGCCCGCGCAGTACTGGGTGACCAGCTTGCGCAGCGTGGCGTCCCAGGTGGTGGCGTACGCACCGCCCGCCGTGGCGCCCGCCTCGTTCGACAGCACCCGCCCGCCGCCCATGTCCCGGCCACCGGCCAGACAGCGGAAGTCGTCGAGATTCTTGAAGCCGAGCGATTCGCCTTCGGGGATGTCCAGGAGCGAGGCGCTGTGGATCGCGTCGGTCTCCAGGCCGTACGGCTGGACGCGCAGGGCGAGGCCCAGCGAATGGGCCCAGTCGCGCAGCGGCAGCAGGTGGTGTTCCAGATACAGATCGGTGATGACCTGCATATAGTCGCGGCGCACGGCCTTGTTGGTGGCGGCGTCGAAGGCGAAGACGTATTTCTCGTCCTTCTCGATCACCGCGGCCAGATACGGCAGCAGGGGGTGGCCGATGCGCCGCTCGAACTCGTCCGCCAGGCCGGGGGTCCACAAGGTGGCGTCGGTCTCGATCTCCAGGGAGTCCTCGAACAGCGCGCCCCCGGCCCGGCGCAGCAGTTCGCGGACCCGGCGGGTGAGGACGCGGCGCTCCCAGAAGTCGGTGACCGCGCGGGTGCCGGCGGCGCTGAAGTGGTCGACGACATGGGCGAGCGGGGAGGTGTGGGCGGGGCCCTCGGGCCGCTGCCCGGAGCCGCGCTCCCAGTACGAGATCAGCGCCCACTGTCCGTCGTCGGGCGCGGTCCACTGGAGGGCGCCGTCGCGGACCAGCGCGGTCAGGTCGGTCACCGAGTCCCGGTCCAGCTGCAGCGGCGCCGGGGCCGCGGCGGCCGCGCCGATGCGGGCCGCCTGCACCCACAGCAGCCGCCGGTCGGTCACGCCCTCGGCCGCGGGCACCACCGGCGGCGGCACCGGGCCCGCGTAGGAGCCCTGGAAGGTGTTCAGGCCGTGGGCCAGCTCGTGGGCCGCCGCCTCGCTGTCCGGGGTGACGGTGGGCACGGCGGCGGGCCAGGCCGGGCCGATGGTGACATCGACGGTGAGGCCGCGCCGGTCGGCTTGGCGCAGGGCGCTCTCAAGCCCGGCGACCCAGGCCGCGGTCCCCCAGCCGTAGCGCTCGGCGTCGATGGGCTCGCTCAGGCTGTGGGTGACGGCCGCGATCTCCACCCCGCCGAATCCGGCATCGGCGATCTGGTCGACCTCCCTGGCCAGCTCGGCCGGGTCCACCAGGCCGTCCGGCCACCACCAGCGGAACTTGGGCCGCACGGCGCGGCCCGGCGAGGCGAACGTGGCGGCGAAGCCGGGCCGCGGGGCTGTCTCGCGCGCGACGGCGGCGGGAGCCGCGGTCGTCGGGAGGACCGCCGCCCCGGCCGCGGCGCCCAGGCCGAGCAGCGTCCGGCGGCGCGGGCCGCCTCTGTTGTCTCTCACGCGTCCGTCTCTCATGCGTCGCTCCCGGTCCGCGGCTCGGATACGGGCTGGTATACGGACGTGAAGGTCCAGGTCCCGGAGGGCACTTCGTACACCCGCACACCGTCGTCCGTGCGCAGCGGCCGCGCCCCGTCCGGCGCGCCCACGGCCCCGGAGGTGACGGGCACCCGCACCTCGGCGGTGGTCCCGGCGGGCACCGTCACGGTCAGCCGGTACGCGGAGCCGTCGCGCCGCCAGGAGCTGCGGGCCGGGCCGTACGGCGTGGTGTACGAGGCCGCCACCGAGGTCAGATCGCCGACGACGGCGGGCGCGAAGAGCAGCCTGCGGTAGCCGATCGAGTCGTCGGTCTGCCGGATCCCGGCGAGGGAGCCGGTGAACCAGCCGTCGATCACGCCGAGCATGAAGTGGTTCTGGGACTGGCCGGAGCCGCCGTCCCAGGTCTCGCCGAGCGTGGTGTTGCCGTGCTGGACCTGGTAGCCGTAGCTCGGGCTGTCGGTCCTGGTGGCGATCCGGTAGACGACGTCGTCGCGCCCGGCGGCGGAGAGCACCCGGAAGGCGGCGGGCAGCGAGATCTCGCCGAGCACCAGATGGTCGCCGGCCTGCTCGACGCTGTGCACGAAGTGGTCGAGCAGCCGCTGCCGCTGTCCGTCGGGCACGGCCCCCATGTCCAGCGCGAGCGCTTCCGCGCCGTGTCCGCCGCCGCCGAAGGTGCCGGTGGTGGCGTCGTAGTACTTCGCGTTCAGGGCGGCGACGGAGGCGTCGGCCTTCTCCCGGTACGCGGCGGCGTCCTCGCGCTCGCCGAGCACTCCGGCGATCCGGCCGAGCGCGTCGACCACCCGCCAGTAGCCGTAGGTGCCCGCGACGGCGCGCGGGAAGGTGCGGTCTGGGGTGATCCAGTCGCCCAGGCCGTAGTCGAGGATGCCGTCGGTGACCTGCCGCTCGAGGAAGGCCGCGTACTCCTTCATCCTCGGGTAGTAGGTGCGCAGCGTCTCCTGGTCGCCGTAGGTGGTGTACAGCTGCCAGGGAACGAGGACGAACGCCCCGCCCCAGTTGGCGTCGTTGCGGTAGGCGCCCGGCAGCAGGGTGTAGTCCGGCACGGTGCTGGGGATCAGGCCGTCCGGGGTCTGTGCGTCGGCCATGTCCCGGACGATCTTGCGCAGTTGGGACCGCATGTCGTAGTTGGCGGCCAGGGCGGGGAAGACCAGCTGGTCCTGCTCCAGCCAGCCGAGCTTTTCGCGGCTGGGGCAGTCGGTGAGGACGCTCATCATGTTGCCCTGGATGGCGCCCCGGATGAGCGAGTGGATGCCGTTCAGCAGCTCGCTTCCGCTGGTGAACTCCCCCGCGGAGGCGTTGTCGGTGTGCAGGACAAGGCCGCGTACGGACACCTCGGCGCCCTCGGGCAGGCCCTTGAGCTCCAGATAGCGGAAGCCGTGGTAACTGAAGCGCGGATGCCAGGTCCGCGCCCCGGTGCCGGCCGTGGTGTAGCTGTCCCACAGCGGCGCGCCGACGTTGCTGATGGACTGGTGGGCGTGGCCGTCCTTGAGGCTTTCGGCCGGGTAGACGCGTACCGCGGTGCCCTCGGGCGCGCGCACGGTGATCTCGGGCCATCCGGCGATGTTGCGCCCGAGGTCGAACACCCGGCTGCCCTGCGGGGAGTTCGCGACCTCGGTGCCCTTCAGCGTCTCGGTCACCCGGATCGGCTCGGTCTCGCGGGCGCTGACCTGGGCCGGGTCGGTGGCGGTGCCGGGCGCGGCGACGGCGGTGGCGGCGCGCCAGCCGGTGCGGTCGCCGCCGGGCCGGTCCCAGTGCGGGAGCTCCCGGCGGGCGTCGTAGTCCTCTCCCCCGTACCAGTTGGCGGAGGTGGTGGCGCCGAGCGTGGTACGCCAGTCGGGGCCGCTGGCGATGCGCCGAACGGTGCCGTCGGCGAGGGTGATCTCCAGCTGTGCGAGCAGTTTGGGGTCGCTGAGGTTGCCGTAGAGCTTGCGGTAGCGGTCGGCGGTGCTCACGACGTTGGCCATGCCGTTGCCCAGTTCGACGCCGATGGTGTTGGCACCGCGCCGCAGCCGCTTGGTCACGTCGTAGGTGGCGTACTGCACACGGTCGGCGAAGTCGGTGTTGGCGGGCTCCAGTACGGCGTCCCCCACCGGGCGGCCGTTGATCCGGGCGTCGTACACGCCGAGGCCGGTCAGGTAGAGGCGGGCGGAGCGGATGTCCTTCGGGACGGTGAAGTCCTTGGCGAACAGCGGGAGTCCGGCCGGGAGGTACGGCTTCGGCGGCGTCTGCCCGCTGACGCGGGCGGCCTCGGTGAACGGGCCGGTGGCCGCGTCCGCGGTGGCGACGGTGTAGTCGACGGGGAAGCCCGGCACCCGGCCGTCGGCGGTGAGGACGTCGGCGCGCGGGTAGAGCAGCACCCGGTCGAAGCGGGCGGTCTGCTTGAGGTCCAGGGTGAGGGTGATCGGCGTGGCGGACACATCGGCGTCGGGGTGCGGTTTGCTCGCGTATCCGGCGGCGGTCTGCGCCCCGCTGTTGGTGAGTCCGTCCACGGCGAGGGCGGGCTCCCAGGTCTTGCGTACGGTGTTGCTCTCCGAGGCGGTGACCACCGCGCCCTTGGCGAGGTCGGGGCCTTCGGGGTCGGCGGAGTCGCGCACCTCGACCTCGGCCAGCTGGAGCCGACGGGTGAGGGCGGGGAAGTCGCCTTCGGCGAGCGGCAGTCCGAGCCGGGTGACGTCGAGCCGTACATAGCGGGCGGTGGTCCTGGGCAGATCGACGGCCACGGGCGTGACCCGACGGCCGCTCAGCTGCCAGTCGGGGTGGCCGATCCACTGCGCGGACCAGTCCTTCGGCGAGGTCAGCCCGGTCTCGAAGACGGACGGGGCGCTCCAGCCGGACGCCCGGCCCGCGCCGCCGCCGGCCCACACCTTGACCCGCCAGTACACGCGGGTGCGTGGCCCGAGCCGGTCGCCCGCGTAGCCGGCCCGCGGCGCGGCGGAGCCGACCTTGCCCGAGTCCCACAGGTCGGGGCGGCCCGCGTCGAGCCGGGCCGCGCTGGTGGCGGCCTGTACGCGGTAGGCGCGCTGCACGGTGTCCCGGCCGGTGGTGGTCGGCCGCCAGCTGAGCTCGGGCGTGGTGTCGTCGATGCCGAGCGCCTGCCGCAGGGCCCCGGTGCGCAGCGCGGTGGGGCGGCCGGCCTCGCTCGCCTCGGCGGGGGCCGCCGAGGACAGGGTGGTGGCCAGGGCGGCGAGGGCCGCGAGGGCGGTGGTGGCGAGCCGGGCGAAGCGGCCCCGGGGAAGTAGGGGTGGGTTCCCGCGTCGTCTGATGGAGGGGGCACCTCCCAGCGGTAGCTGGGGGAGCGTCGCAAGGCGGAGGATCGCCCTCGTAGTGGGCCTACTCGGGCGACTCCGACAACGCAGCGAGGTGCCGTGCCAGGCGGCGTGGGGGCGTGCCTCTACTTCCTCGGGGTCGCTTGGTCTGCGGAGCAGCGGTGGCCGCGGGGGTCGGAGGGTTCGGTCCATGGGTTCTCCATGAGTGGTCGGGGGCCCGGCAGGGAAACGGGCGGAAGTCGGGCACGCTCGAACGCGAAACGGGCATCAGGCGGGCGCGGGGCGGGCCGCGGCCGGGCCCGGGTCAGACGGTGCGGATGAGACGGACCGTCACCGGGCGCACCGGACGCAGCGCCACCGGCCCCAGCAGCCCGGACGGCAGCGCCTTGCCGCGCTCGTTGGCGAGGGTGTTGGCGACGCGGACGGCGATCGTGTTGACGCCGGGGCGCAGTTGGTCGGTGACGTCCACGGTGTACGGGGCCCACAGCGCGGGCGGCAGCGCGGCGCCGCCCACCGTCACCCGGGCCACCTCGCGCACCTCGCCGAGGTCGAGGTGGACGCGGCGGCCGTCCAGGTCCGCCCGGGTGAGGGTGATGTCCTTGGTGTAGGTGGCGCTGCCGGAGAAGCGCGGGTCCAGGCCGGTCCAGCTGCCGAGCGGCCGTACGACGGGCTCGGCACCGTCCCGCTCCAGGGCCACGGTCCAGTCGCCGTCCAGCGGGATCGCCCGCAGCGGATCGGTGACCTCGGCCTCGCCACCGTAGGTGTGTCGCCCGTCGGTGCCGCTGAACGCGTACCGGCCGGGGGCGTCGGCCAGCGCCTTCGCCAGCAACCGGCCGCCCTCGGCGGTCACGGCGGTGACCTGGAGGTCCGCCCGGGTCAGATGGGGGCGGGTCGTGGCGCCCGCGCGGAACACCACGGCCAGCGTCTCGTACGGGCGCAGGCGCACCGGCACCCGGGTGGCCTCGGCGCCGGGCCGGCCGGCCGCGTCGTGGACGGGGGCGGGGGTGACCGCGCCGGTGGCCGGGTCGCGCAGCTCCGGTGCCCCACCGACCGGGAACACCGCGTCGGTGACGACGGTTTCCGCGCTCTCGTTGTTGAGCAGGAAGGCCGTGTCCCGGCCGGAGGTGGTGCGCAGCACCAGCACCGAGGTGGCGGGGGGATCGAGCACGGCTGCCGCAGTGCCCGCGGCACGGGCCGCCTCGCCGAGCCCGGCGGGGTCCGCGACCCGCACGGCCCGGCCCCGGCCGACCCGGCGGCTGCCCGGGGCCCGCTCGGGGAACAGGGCCCGCAGGGCGCGGCGCAGCGCGGCGTCGTCGCCGCCCGCCTCCTGGTCGGGCAGTTCGCCGACGGCGATGACCGTGCCGCCGCCGCGGGCGAACTCGGCGAGGGTACGGGCGGTGGCGGCGTCCAGGACCGGGGTGTTCGGCAGGACCGCCACCTCGTAGCGGGCGTGGCCGACGGCCAGGGTGCCGCCGTCGGCCCTGGCGTGGTCCCGCAGGCCCCGGTCGCCGGACAGGGCACCCTCATGGACGAGGTCGAAGTCGGTCTGGGCGCTCTCCAGCGCGCGGGCGGCGGCGCCGAACGCGGTGTCCAGCGCGGTGCCCTGATCAGTGCCGCGCCACTGCTCGGCGGCGCGCTGCGGCTGGATCAGGGCGGTGCGGGCGGCGGAGGTGCCGCGGACGGACTCCATCACCCGCCCGGTCCAGTCCGCCAGCGGGCGCATCGCCCACCACCAGGGGGCACGCGGGCCGAACGGCGGCGGGAAGTAGACCCGTGTCTCATCGGTCCACAGCGCGTGCAGCACGGTCAGATTGACGCCCCGGGCGGCGGCCGCGCCCAGCAGTGCGTGCGCGAAGGCGGGCGCGACCTGCCAGCCCATGTTGCCGAACGCCTCCAGCAACACCCGCTCGCGGCCCGCCTGGTGGGCGGCGCTGGCCGGGTTGCGCGGGATCATGGTGGGCTTGCCCGCCTCGTACTCGGCGGTGATGATGTCCCCGCCGGGGATCTGCGCCCACTGGTTGATCTTGTGCAGATCGCCGGTGGAGGCGATGCGCTTGGCGGGGGCGGTCTCGTCGTAGAGCGGGTTGGTGATCAGCGCGACGCGCCGCTCGGCGTACCAGCGGGCCTGTTTGCGGAAGGCGAGCGCGAACCGGTCGGACACCGCCTGCCAGAAGCGCCCGCGCAGCACCCGGCCCTCCCGGCCGAGGCCGTCGTCGAACAGCGCGGCGTACGCCCGGCCGGGCTCGGCGCCGACCGCCCGCAGGGCCGCCTCCAGCGTGGGCGACCAGGGCAAGCGTTTGAAGTGCGGCTCGGCGGAGGCGAAGAACGGCTCGTCGTCCCAGAAGCCGGGCACGACGCTGCCGAAGTAGCGGCCGAATCTGCGGTGGTACTCGCCGGGCACCATGTCAAGCAGCAGCTCGATGGGTTCCTCGTCGAGCAGGTCGATGTAGGCGCGGCTGTAGCCCTGGGTGTCGTCGGCCAGGACGGTCCCGCCGAACACATCGATCTGCCACCGCCCCGCGGGCACCTCCCAGCGGCGGGTGGTCCGCAGCCGCTCGGTGAGCTCGACCAGCCGCGTGGCGTCGTCGGCGCCGACCGGGCGGGCGACGGCCGCCACCGGCGCGGCGGCCTGGGGCGTGCGGCGGGTGGCGAACTCGCCGGGGGTGGACGGGTCGGCGAAGTCCTCGCGGTAGAGGACCGTGCCGTCGGCCGCGGTGACGGTCAGGTCCTCCCACAGGGCGCGCTGGGTGCCGGTGGCGTGCACACCGACGCTGCCCGCCGGGTGGGCGTCATCGGTGACCGTGCCCTTGTCCTTGTCGTCCAGCCGGACGGTGAGCGTGGCGCCGCTGACGGCCACCCGCAGAGTGTGGAACTTGGTCCGGTTGAAACCGTCCGTGCGGGTGCTGCGGGCGAGTTCGGTGCGCTCGCCGCCGCTGCGCCGGGAGATGGTGACCACCCCGGTCTGATCGAACTCGACCAGATAGCCGTCGTCTCCGGTGGCGGAGGCGCGCAGCAGCAGACCCGCGGCGGCCGTCTCGGCCTTGGCGCTGCCGGTGACCGTACAGTCGTCCCAGCTGGCCCCGCGGCGCAGCACGGCCGCGCCGCCGAGCACCGCGGCGTCCGCCACCAGCCGGCCGCTCTCGACGCCGACGCCCGTGGTGTCGTACAGATCGACGGTGGCCGGGCCCTCCACCACGGTGGTGGACCGCCACAGCGCTTTCAGCCGCAGCTCGGGGCGGGCGGGGTAGTGGCGGGTCCCGACCGTGCCGCCGTTCACGATCAGCCCGGCGGCGCGGCCACTGGGGAAGTGGTTGTCGTTGAACACCCACACCCGCATCCCGGTGCGCTCGGCGACGGCCAGGACGTGTCCGACCACGTCGAACCAGTCCTCGCTGAAGAACACCGGGCTCATCTCGGCGTTGTCGAAGGGGAAGACGACGACCTCGTACATCCCCTTGTCGCGCAACTCGGCCAGCTGCCGGTCGATCAGCTCATGGGTGACCGGTCCGTTCCAGTACCAGTAGACCGTGGGGCGGCTGTCGCGGCGGGGGTCGGTGAAGTGGGCGGCGGGGAAGCCGGCCGCGGGCTCCGCGTGGGCCGCGGGCAGGCCGGTGCCGAGTGCGGCGACGACCGCCCCGGAGGCCATGACGAAGTGGCGCCTGGTCGGTCGGATCGGTCTTTCGGGCTCTGGGGTGCCGGTTTCAGGCATGGGGGTGCTCCCGTAGGGACAGGGGTGTGCGGGCGGGGGTGGAGGTTCGGGGGTACGGGTCAGCCGTCGGTGCGGTGCAGCGCGGCGACCTCGGCGGCGGTCAGGGCGCGCCCCAGGACGCGGAAGTCGGCCACGGCGCCGTGCAGATAGGGGTGGGTGGGGTTCTGGGAGCGGCCGAGGTAGTTGCGGGTGGTCGCGCCGAGCAGCAGCGGTCCGGACACCACCGCGTCGTTGCGCCCGGCCTCCGCGCCGTCCACGTACAGCACGCCGCTGCCGCCGCCGAGGGTGAGCACCAGATGGGTCCACCGGCCCGGCTCCAGGGCGGCCGAAGCGTCGATGAAGTCCTCCGCCTCCATGCCCGCGATCTTCCACGCCGCGCGGGCCTTGCCGGCCCCGGTGCGCGGAGTGAGGAACAGATAGGTGTTCTTGTGGAAGCCGAGGTCGAAGACGCGGGCGGAGTTGACCACACTGTCCAGGAACACTCGTACCGAGAGGGTGAGTTGGGGCAGGCCCGTCAGCAGCCCCGGTGGCAGCGCGATATGGCCGTCCTTCCCGTCCAGCGCCACCGCCCGCCGCCCCGCGGTGGTCCAGGTGGCGCCGCCGGCCAGCCGGGCGTCCGGGAAGCGGCGCAGCGCTTCCGCGCTGACCGCCCCGGCGCCCTCGGCCAGCGGGAAGTGGGCGATCTCGCGCCGCCCGGGGCCGCGCGGCGGAACGGCGAAGTAGACGTTGTAGTTCTGGTGGTGCACCCGGTGGAAGGGCAGCAGCGGCACCTTCTCCCCCTCGGCCACCGCGGTGAACTCCGGCCCGCCACGCCCCGCCATCCGCCGCACTGAGGACGGCTCGATGTCCGGGATGGTGTTCAGGTCCTGCTCCCCGTATGCGCCGGCCAGCACCAGCGGGCCGTACGACACCGCCTTGATATGCGGGTTGTCCGGCGCCGGGCGCCACACCAGCTCGCGCGGGAAGGTCAGCTCGACGGTGTCACCGGTGCGCCAGCGCCGGTCGAGGGTCAGATAGCGGCCCGGCACCGGAGTGGCGGCGGTGTCCACGGGGCGGTGCCCGCCCACCAGCACCCGGGCCCGAGGCCCTGCGTCCGCCAGCCAGCCGGGCACCCGCACCTTGAGCGCGAGCCGCCCGCCGCCTTCGGTGACGGTCAGCCGGACGGTGTCGGTGTCGGGGTAGCCGGACCGCTGGACCAGCCGGAATCCGCGCTCGGCCCATGTCACTTCGGAGGGGATGAAGAGGTTGACGTACAGGGCGCCGGCGTCCTCGTCGCGGAAGTAGATGGTGTCCGCGAACTTGGTGTGGGTCTCCATCCCGGTGCCGTGGTCGCAGGAGAAGTTGTCGTAGTCGCCGCTGTAGCTGCCCGGCGCCGAGCCGAGGCCGCCCTTGGGCTGCCGGCGCGACCCGGCCCACAGACCGGTGTAGTACGTGACGAAGCCGTGGTCGGAGTCGGGGTCCTGCTCGCCGAGCAGCTGGTTGTACAGGGTCCACTCGTAGTGGTCCATGTACGCCGCCCTGCCCGGCTCGTGGAGGAACAGCTGACGGCCGATCTTGAGCATGTTGTAGCTGTTGCAGTTCTCGCAGGTGTCCTCCGACAGCCTGCTGACGATCTGCCCTGGCGGGCCGAAGAACTCCTGGTTGGAGTTGCCGCCGATGACATACGAGTGGTCGCGCACCACGATGTCCCAGAAGTTCCGGGCGATCCGCAGATAGCGCGGGTCCCCGGTGGCCCGGTACTCCTCGGCCGCGCCCACGATCTTGGCGATCTCGGTGTTGGCGTGGCGCCCGTCGAGCTCGTCGCGCCCCTCGTCCAGCGGGCCGTAGAGCGACTGGTGGTCGAAGCGGCGCGCGGTCCGCAGATGGACGGGGTCGCCGGTGACCAGGTACAGCCCCGCCAACACCTCGTTCATACCGCCGAACTCCACACCGAGGAGCCGCTGCATGGTGGCCTCGTCGAGCGGGGCGGTGCGGGAGTCGACCCAGGCGGCCATCCCACGCAACACCTCAAGGGCCTGGTGGTTTCCGCTGAGCCGGTGCTGGTCGAGCAGCCCGGCCATGATCTTGTGGATGGTGTAGTACGGGGCCCACGGCTTGCCGCCCGCCTCGAGGTCGTCGAAGATCCGCTCGGGAAACGCGGACAGATAGCCCGTCCGGTAACCCGCACCGGGCGAGGCCGCCTGACACTCGGCGAGCGCCGCCAGGATTCCGCGCGCCTTGTCCGCGTACGTCTGCTCGCCGGTGTTCGCATGGGCGAAGGCCAGCGCGGAGAGCAGATGCCCGGTGCTGTGGCCGCGCAGCAGCACGTTCGGCGCCTCCCAGCCGCCGCACGGCTGGGCGGTGGAGGGCAGTTGGACGTTCAGCCGGAAGGTGTGCAGCAGCCGCTCCGCGTCGACGAAGCGCAGATAGGACAGGGTGCGCCGCATATTGGCCAGGAACGGGCTCTCCAGCAGCCGTACGGCGGAGAGCGGGAAGGGCGCCAACCGGGCGGGGGCGGCCCCGACGTCGGTGGAGGCGGGGTCGGGGGAAGCGGGGTCGGGGGCGTCGGCGAAGGCGGGAGTGGGCAGCCCCATGGCCCACGCGGCGGTGGCCGCGCCACCCGCGGCCAGCGCCCGTCTGCGGCTCATACGGGGCCCTGCGACTGATCCGGATCCGGTCATGGCGTGCGTCTCCTTCGGGGGCAGGGCGGTCCCCGAGTCGTGACCTGCCCGAAGTTGAAACGTTTCGATTTGATGGCCAGGAAGCTATGGGCGTACGCGGCCGTGCGTCAAGGGTTGTGCCACCCAAAGAAGTTGACACGATTCAGCCATGGCACCGACACTGGCCGACAGACCGGTCGACGGACCAGCCGACGGTCCGCTCAGTGGACCGGTCCGCCCACCGGACCTCGGGCCTCGCGCCCGGGCGGCGGTCCCGGCACGGGAAATCCTCCCCGTGTGTCGGATATTGAGCGGTACGGCATTCAGTGCGAATTTCTCCCGGAGGCGCCGTCGCCCGGGAAATCAAACCACCATCTGTTTACGCATCACGCCTATCCCTCATGTATGCGGGCCGAGTAGCCTGTTCTGGCTTTGGCTACTGTCGTGTTTGGGAGGCTGAGAGCCAGTGATCGTGCTCGGTTACAACGGATTCAGCAGAGGCGCGGAGCTTTTCGGACGTCTCTACGGCGCGACCGGTGTCGGCCGTAATCTTTTGGTGGGTCATGACGCCGCGGCGGCTCTGGTGATCGACGGCGAGTTGGTTGCGGCAGTCGAGGAGGAGCGGCTGAGCCGGGTCAAGAAGACCTCCGATTTCCCGGCCCAGGCAATCAAGTGGTGCCTGGACTCCGCCGGTGTCGACCTCGACCAGGTGGACGTTTTCGCTTTCCCCTGGCGCTTTTCGCCCACCGTGGCCGAGGAGATGATTTCGCAGATATGTGACTCCGACCTGCCGGTCACGGCCAAGTTCGACGCCCTGCGCAGCGCGGGTGAGGTCTACACCGGCATGTTCAGCCGTGAGGCGGTGTACAGCGACTTCGTCCAGCGCACGGGCTATGAGCTGGATCCCAACAAGCTCACCCTGGTGCCCCACCATCTGGCCCATCTCATGTGCGGCGCCTACCTGGCCGGCGGAGGCGACGCCGCCTTCCTGGTGAGCGACGGCCGGGCGGAGACCCTGTCCGCCGTCATGGGCGAGCTGCGGAACGGCGTGGTCAGCCTGTTCGAGGGCGGCACCGTGCCCATGACCAGTTCACTCGGCGTGGCCTACGGGCGGATCACCCGCTATCTGGGGTTCGTGCCCAACAACGACGAGTACAAGGTGATGGGCCTGGCCGCGTACGGCCCGCCGCCGCAGCACAATCCGCTGCTCGAACGCGTGGTGCGGTTGCATGAGGACGGCTCGTACACCATCTCCATCCCCATGGACATCGGGGCCTACTACGCGCTGTTCGACAGCCTCTTCGGCGGCGACAGCGAGAAGCGCGAGCAGTTCGACTTCCGGGTCAAGGTCGCCGGTCTTGCCCAGCACATGGTCGAGGCCATCACCGCTCATCAGCTGCGGACGCTGACCGCGGCCTCCGACCTGGACACCCTGCTCTTCGAGGGCGGTCTGGCGCTCAACTGCGTGGCCAATACGAAGATGCTGGAGAGGTCGTCGTTCACCGGGATGGAGGTCAGCTTCGGGGCCAGCGACCCGGGCGTCGCCATCGGCGCGGCCGTGTACACCGCCGGCCTCAGGAACCGGCCCGCCGACGCGGTCACCACCCCTTATCTGGGGCCCTCGTACGACGAGACGCAGGTCCTGGACGCGCTGGCGGAGTACGCGGATCGCGTCGAATGGCAGGAGGAGCCCGACGCCGCCGCGGTCGCCGAGCGGACGGCGGAGCTGCTCGCCGGGAGATGCGTCGTGGGCTGGTTCCAGGGCCGCGCCGAGTTCGGCCCGCGCGCCCTGGGCAACCGCAGCATCCTCGCCAACCCGGCCTTCCCCGACATCAAGGACATCATCAATCTCCGGGTGAAACACCGGGAGCCCTTCCGCCCGTTCGCGCCCGTCGTCCTTGAATCCGAGGCTCCGCGCGTCTTCGAGCTGGGCAAGAAGACCTCATCCCCGTATATGACCTTCGTCTTCCCGGTGCGGAAGGAGTACCAGGAGCGGATCCCCGGCGCCTGTCATGTGGACGGCACGGCGCGGATCCAGACGGTCGACGAGCGGCGGAACCCCGAGCTCGCACGGCTGTTGCGGGCCTTCACGGCGCGTACGGAGGTGCCCTGCCTCCTCAACACCTCGTTCAATGTGGCCGGTGAGCCCATCGTCTGCTCACCGCGGGACGCGCTGGAGTGCTTCCTCGCCACCGAGATCGACTACCTGGTGATCGACCGGTTCGTGATCACCAAGAAGGAAGGCTGAACCGTCGGCCCGCAGGGCGGTTTCGCCCTGCGGGCCGGTACGTCTCAATCCTCTTCAGAGCTGAATGGGCTCGTTGGGCCCACCCTTTGTCTCGATGGTCAAGAACGACAGAACCTCATCGCCGATGTTCTTCAGATCATGCAGGTGGTATCGCTCTGCCGCGACATCAAAATACCGCGTCTGGCCGCGGACATAGGAAATCTCCCGCGTACTGCCATCACTGTTGTGCTGACGGGCTTGGCCGTCTGTGAGAGCGATCCAGTGGTAGGGCAGGACATGCCGATGGACAGAAATCCGCTCTCCCGGCTGGAGATGAGTCTCCCAGATGCGCAGCGAATCGGTCTCTTTCAACAGCGACTGACCAACGCGGCCGTTATGGGCGTTGTTGTCGAAATCTGTTTTCAGCGCGGGGCTCCATCGATCGAACCCTTCGGCGACGACCGTGCTGGAAAGAGGGGAATGGGAGGGAGAATCGCTACCCACGACCGGATCCTTTCGGCTGAACGATATGGCTCAGAGAGCGGAGGAGAGTGCTTCGAGCAGGGCGGCGTTCGCATGCTGATCGCCGATGGTGATGCGGCAGGTATCGGGGACGAGACGCCCTACGTCGGCGACGAGAATTCCCGCACCGCTGAGCTGATCCACGACGCGTTCGTGCTTGTGAAACCGGACCAGCAGGAAGTTGGTCTCCGAGGGGAACACCCGCTCCACGGCGGGGTGGTCGGCCAGTACCCCGGCCATCCGATCACGCTCGGCGCGGATGCGCCGGATGCCGTCGAGCACCGGTTGGGAGTTGGTCAGCCGGTCCCGTGCGGCGCGCTGCGATGCGTTGGTGAACCCGAAGGGCACCTGCACCCGCCGCAGTGCCTCGATGAGGCCGGGGTCGGCCAGGGCGATCCCGCAGCGCGCTCCGGCCAGGCCCCATGCCTTGGAGAGCGTCCTGAGCACGATGAGGTTGTCGTACTGGGCAACCAACCCGGCATACGAGGGCTTCTCGCTGAATTCGACATAGGCCTCGTCGATCACCACCAGTCCACGGCCGCGTGTCACCAGGGCATGCACCTGTGCGGGATCGATCCTGGTGCCGGAGGGGTTGCCCGGATCGCACAGGAAGGTCACCCGCGGATCCGCCGCCAGGATCCGCTCGGTGTCGACCTGGGACAGATCGTCGCCACCCAGCGGCACCTCGGTGACGGGCAGGCGCAGGACGCGGGCGAAGTGGCTGTAGAGCGGGAAGGTGGGGGGCGTGACACAGACGCCCTCGCCCGGCGAGGCCAGCGCCGCCAGGAGCAGCAGGACGCCGTCCACCGCCCCGCTGGTGAACAGCAGGTGTTCCGCGGTCAGCGCATCGACGCCGTCGTGACCGGGCAGCTTCGAGATGGTCGTCAGATATGTGTGGGCAAGCTCTGCCGTGTCCAGGTCGGGATAGTTGCCATCGGTACCCAGAAACGGGTTGGTGTTACTCGACAGGTCGATCTGGTCGAACCGTGGCACAGCTCGGAAGCGGGCCGGACCCGGGACCGGGACCGCCGCGACGGGGGGCGTCGCGAACTCCGACAGCGCCTGCTCCTCCGCCTTCTCCGGGGCCGCGAGGCCGGGAGCGCGGAGCCAGTGGTCGAGGGGGACGAAAAGGTCCGCCCCGAGGCGCCGCATGTGGTGCGCCTCCCCCCGGCCGAGGTGGACCCAGTCCAGGCCGGAGTGTCGGGCGTGGAGGTACAGCCGGTACGCGGACGCCAGGGAGAAGTCGCGGCGCGCATCGGGATCGTCGTGGTCGAGGGCCTGCGTGAGGACGTAGAGCCCCCTGCCGTTGTGGGACCTCGTGATGAGCCCGGCCCCGGCCACGGTGTTCTCTCTGCGGCACACGAACATCTCGGTGCGGTCCGCGAGCGCTCCCTGTGCCAGTACGTCGAGGGCGTCGGCGTTGTAGAGGCTGTCGTGGCCTTCGTCGCGCTCGGCCTGGCGCTGATGGAGCTCCACGAAGGCATCCCGCGCCCAGGGCTTCCCGTCGAGGTCACTCAGCGGGATGTGCTCCCAGGTGACGTCACGGGACACCTCCTCGTGGCGGCCCCGCAGTTCGCCGAGTTGCTGGGCGCCAAGGCGCTCCCGCAGGACATCGTCCAAAGCGCCCGCCGCCGGCTCCCTGGGCAGCCGGACGACGCACTCGCTTTCGGCGGCGACGGGGACGAGCCCTGCCGCCCGCAGCGGGCCGGTGTCATCACTGCGGCGCACATTGGGCACGAGGATCTGGGACACCTCCAGCGCCTCGGCGCGGCGGAGCAGTTCTCCGAAGGCGTGGGCGGTGGGGGCGGGGCTCGTCGGATGGTACGGGGCCCCGCCGGCGACGAGGGTGGGGCGGTCGAGCACCGCGGGGTCCAGACCGGCGAACGCGCGGACGCCCTGGCCCAGTCGAGCCAAAGAGCACACAGGCGCGCGGGAGCCGAGGGCTGCGCACAGCACCTGCTCAAGCGCGTCGATATCTGCGGACCTGCGCATGCTCGAATCCCCACTCCTCTTCGTCACTTGGATGTTCCGTGTGCGGCGATGTGCTCGTCGATGCGGCCGCGGTACTCCTCGAACAGGTCGGACAGGGTGCGGGCGATACCGGTCTTCCACCCGATGGAGCAGTCGCCGATCAGGCCGCGGCGGACGTCGTGGTCGAAGATCGCCGTTTCCCTGCTGTAGTCGCCGCGGTCCAGCCGCACCGGCACTCCGGTGAGCTCGGACATGTACTCCAGCAGGTCGGTGATGCCGACCTCCTCGTCGCCGCCCCAGTTCACCACCCGCGCGGGCGCCTGCGCGACGCCCCACAGCAGCGGCACTTGGCGGACGACGTCATCGGTGTGCAGCAGGTTGCAGTAGTTCTGCCCTTCGCGGGGCACCGCGCACGCCTGTCCCCTGCGCATCTCCCTGAACAGGATCATGGGCACGCCGCCGTGACCGTACGGACCGTAGGCGATGTTGAGGCGGGCTATCACCGTCGGCAACCCGAGCGTTTCGGCCAGGCCGCGCACCACCCCTTCGGCGGTGATCTTGGCGACGGGGTACGTCGGCAGCCACGGCGCCGCCCCGCCCAGCGGGTCGCTCTCCTGGTATCGATGGGTCCGATCGGCCCGGTTGTAGACCACGCCGGACGACACGTACAGGAACGACTCGGCCGCGGAGCAGTGGGTCATCAGCCGTGCGGTGCCCACGGCGTTGATGCGCGTGGTCTCCTCGAAGTCATGGCCGTCGCCCCGGTGCACCGCCGAGTGCAGCACGTGGGTGAAGTCGCGGGGCAGGCCCTCCAGATCATCGGTGGCCATGTCCCAGGTGACGGTGCGGGCGCCCAGTTCTTCGAGGGCCTTACGGGCGTCCGCGTCGCCGAACCGGCCCAGGCACCACACCTCGTTGCCGGAGGCGAGTGCCCCGGCGACGGGCCTGGCGACCTGTCCGGTTCCACCGGTGATGAGAATCTTCTTGCCTTGCATGTTCAGCGGCTCCTGGTCGTATGAGCGGTTGCCTCTGCCGGTCCTCAGCCGAGTGCCGGTCCTCAGCCGAGCGCGCGGGCCAGTTCCTGCCGCAAGGTCGCCTGGAACGTGTGCACATGCTGCGGACTCATCAAGGTGTAGTGCTCCCCGTCGACCTCGATAAAGGTGTTGGCGTCGCGAGTGAACTCGTCCCAGTGGCTCAGCTGGTCGTCCAGCCACTCCTGTTTGGTACCGCGCAGCGGGGTGCAGTAGAAGACCTTGACCTGCCCGACCGAGCCCGACGGCTCGTAGTCGCGGCCAAGGTGCACCATGCTCTGGGCCAGGTCGACCCAGGCGGTGAACCGCTCAAGAGTGAGGTCCAGTTCGGTCAGCCGGCGCTTCGGGGCGTGGTCGATGAGATAGGCCAGCTGATCGGGCTCGGGCAGCGGGCGGAGCGTGGCGGTCAGCTCCTCGATATCGGCGGCGTTGATCAACTCCAGGAACAGCGCCAGGTTGATGGCGCCGTCGGTGAAGCTGATCTCGTTCATGCGGCCGGAGATCCGCGGCGGCAGGTTGAAGACCCCCACGAAGTCGACCGGGTCGCCGTCGGCCTCCAACCGCTTGGCGATCTCGAAGGCCACCGCCCCGCCGTAGGAGTACCCCGCGACGGCGTACGGGCCGCTGGGCTGCACTCGCCGGATGGCCTCCACATAGGTGGACACCATTTCGTCGAACGATCCGAAGTGGGTCTCGCCCTGGCCGAACCCGCGTGCCCGCAGCGCGTAGAACGGCCGCTCGCCGGTGAAGTACTTGGCGAGGTTGATGAACACCAGCACCTCCCCCAGGCCGGGATGGACGCAGAACAGGGGCGTCCCGTCCCCGGTGACCTGCAGCGGCACCAGCGGATCGTAGGCGGAGTCCCCGACGGCATCGTCGCCCTGCCCGCCCCGCAGGCGGCCGGCCAGCGCTCGTACGGTCGGGGCCTGCAGCAGCGTCGACATGGGCAGATCGTCGATGCCGAATTCGAGCTGCGTCTCCAGTTTGAGCCGCAGCACGTCCAGCGAGGTCCCGCCCAGATCGAAGAAGCTGGCGGTCGCCGGCACCTTCTCGGTGTTCAGTACGCGGGCGTAGATAGCGGCCAGCGCGGTCTCGACGTCGCCCTCTGGCGCCACATAGCCGCCGAGGAACCGGGTGCTGACCTCGTCCGACCGGCGGGCCGCCGCGTCCAGGCTCCCGTCTTCGACGGCCGCGCGCAGCCGCGACCGTTGGATCTTGCCGAGGTTGCCGCGGGGGAGGTCGGCCTCGGCGACGGGGAGGATCAACTGCGGGCGGAACCCCCAGTGCATCACCGTGGAGCTGCGGATCGACACGATGGCCCGGTAGACGGCCGTATCGTCGGCGGGGTCGCCCGCCGGTACGAAGGCGACGGCGAGCTGTTCGGAGTCGGCCCCCTCCGGCCGGATCGGGAAGGCCGCGACCTGCCCGCGCTTCACCCCGTCCAGCTCGTCGAGGACCGCTTCCAGGTCGTGGCTGTAATAGTTGACACCGCTGACGATGATGGAGTCCTTGGTGCGGCCGACCAGCATCAACCGCCCCTCGGAGTCGAGGTATCCCAGGTCGCCGGTGCGGAACCAGCCGTCGGGGGTGAAGGCCTGGGCGGTGGCCTCCTCATTGCCGAAGTAGCCGGCGGAGACCATCGTGCCGCGCAGCTGCACCTCGCCCGGCTCGGCCGACGCGGGCTCGTCGGTGGAGGCCAGCACCGCGCCGTCGCCGCCCGTGATACGGATCCGCAGGCCCCGCACCGGGCGGCCCAGCGGGGGGAACTCCGTCTCGAGGTCCTGGGTGGCGAAGCCGCGGTTGAAGATGGAGCCCGCGCATGTCTCGGTCATGCCGAACGCGGGCACTATCACGTCCTCGCGCAACCCGTAGCGGGCGAGCGTACCCAGGAATGTCCGTACGGTGGCGGTCACGGTGGCCTCGCCACCGGAGATGATGTGCCGCACCCCTGACAGATCCAGCTCCTCCGGCGAGGGCTGCCGCCCGGAGAGGGCCTGGTTGATCTGTCCGAACAGGAAGTTGGGGGTGAAGGTCACGCGCACCCGATGAGCCGCGACGAGCCTCAGAAACTCCACGGGGTCCGCCAGCACCGTGGCCGGAGTTGTCATGACCTGATCGGCTCCATTGAACATCGGCAGCAGATGCGCCTCGATCGCGGCGATGTGATCGGCCGAGATCCAGTTCAACGACTTGTCGTCGGGCCCCAGTTCCAGCGCCCCCGCCTTACCGGCCTGAGCCGCCAGCAGATTGGCGTGGGTGAGCCTGACCGCCTTGCTCGATCCGGTGGATCCGGAGGTGAGCATCAGCAGGGCGAGATCGTCCGGTGCGGGCGTATGGAGCTGATCGTGCTCGGCCGAGGCATGGCTCAACTCCTCGACTGTCACGGTCCGCAGGCCGATATCGGGCAGGTCTCCATGGGCCGCCTTGGAGACGACCATCAGCGGGTCGCCCAAGAGGGTGCGCAGATGCTCCAGTTGCGCGCGCCATCGGGAGGGGTCGGCCGGCGGTGCGATCGGGCACGGCACGACACCGGCGAGCACACACCCCCAGAAGGCGCGGAAGAAATTCTCCGGATCATTGGCCTCGATCAGCACCCGGTCGCCCGGGGCGGTGCCGTAGTCGCGCAGCCCTTGGGAAATCCGGCAGGCGCACTCCCGCAACCCGGCGTACGACAGGAACGGACCACCAATGAAGGTAACGCCGCGCGCGGCGTCGGACGCGGCACGTTCAAGCAGCTGAGGGAGCGTCGCAGCAGGAAGTCGATCCGGCATGGGGAAGTCCTCCGATCGGAAGTCACGGAAAACAAGAGGGGGCAGAGGCTCGGGCGCGGCGTGTCGCGAACGACACGGGGCCCGGCGCTGAATTCCCATCACGGACGGATGGTTATGGGGACCCTGGGGATGTCACGGATCTTGGGCGGGTCACAGGTGGTGCGTCACAGGTGAATGTGGCCGGGGCCGGACGCGGCGTGGCGCCCGCGGCGCAGAGGAGCGCGGCGAGGTGATCTCATGGGCGCCGGACGTTCCGGGCCGACGGCTCGCTCCGGGGGCCGGCGGATCAGGTGGACCCGGTCTCGTTGAAGCGCACGATGTCCTCGATCTTTTTCTGCAGTTTCAGCTCGTCCTGGTCGGATACGATTGCCTTGCCGACGAGGCCGTATGGCCCGATCGGCGCATCAGGAGATGAATTGTAATCAATCTCATCGAAAACGAAGTTGCGTTCGAAGTCCGCCTGTGTCAGCTTGCCGTCCTTGCCGGGGCGCAGCAGAATGCAGCCGTGGAATCGATCCGGCGTCCTGTTTTTGCTCAGTTCTTGAGATGCCCCTTCCCCGAGCGCGAGGCTGATTTCGACGTCGAATAGGTCGACGCCGAATGTCAACTGGGTCATCTGAGGGGTCAGCCCTCCTGGAATGCGGATGGCGCACTCGCCGAAAGTCAGCCCCGCCTCCGTGGTGAAGATCTCCAAATGGAATACGCAATCAGGTGCGTTCAGGCTGGTGAGTACCTGGCCGGCGAGTGTCTCCGACTCATGGAACAGTGTTGAATGCCGCCTTTTGTCCAGCAGGTAGGCGGCCATGATGCCGCCTTGCGCGGCCGTCAGCGGTGATACGTGGTAATTGCTCATGGACGACCATCGGAGATCGCCGTTCTCCCAGACGCCGTCGATATAAACTTCCGGGGCGTCTATGAAGGATTCGGCGACGATCTGGACGTCCGAGTGGCCCGGGAACGGCTCCAGGGCTCGTGAATACTCCTCCGGGGAACGGACGATGCTGGTACGGAGCGAGCCGGCGCCGGTCGCCGGCTTGACCACGAAGACGCTCCCCAGGTCGTCGGCGAGATCCGCGAACGAGGTGTCCTGTGACACGTACCGGCAGCGAGCCCGACTGATATGAGGCGGCAGCTTGCTCTTCTGAAGGTACTTGTCCCGGAAATAGAGGGCTGTCTTTGAATCTGTATTACCGGGAAGACTCAGCTGCTGTCGCAGATAGATTGCCGCAAATACGCCCATTTCATGGACGCTCAGCGCCGCTACCACATCATCGATGGGCACGGAGAGCACCGCTCGCAATACTTCCTGGACGTTCTCGATGTCGATGACACGCTTGAATCGTCGATCCTTCGGGGGAATCGCCGGTTCCTGCGCTATATAGAAGGGATCCAAGCCTCGGCGCCGCAGAGCCTGGTCGAGATCGGGTCTATATCCGATAACAATTACCGTCGACATTCTTGCCTCCCCGTATGATGGCCGACCAAAACGCTTAGTCACTTCGTCGAGGCCAACACCGTGGCATCGTCGCACAGGGATACAGAGTTGTGATCCTTTGCCGATGGGCTGTGACACAAGTCACAAGTTGGACCATGGGTGGGAATGGAATCGTTTAGTCCATTCCTGCCCGGGTTCATACGGTGGTTGCATTTTGCCGACCTCAACCGAAACGCGCAGGCGAGGGCCTGTCGTCAATGGGGGCGCCGAACTCCCCCATCGCCTGCCGGACGATCTCCTCCAGCCGGGCGTGGTGCGCGCCGCGCCAGTACACGCGCTCACAGGCCGTGCACTGGGCGAAGACGTCATAGGTGCGCCGCGTGCCGTGCTCCAGGCGCTCGCGGACGGCGTCCTTGTCGGCGTCCTCGAGCGGGCCGTTGCACGCGGTGCACCGCGTCCAGGGGGCGAGCTGCGGGCTGAACCGGCCGAGCACATCGCGCAGTTGATCGTCGGGGCGGTCGCTGTAGACGAACGCCCCGGCCCACAGCTCGCGCCGGCGCAGCAGCCCCCGGTCCCGGGAGAGCAACACCCGCCGCTGAGCGGCGGAGAGCGCGGCCAGAGCGGGGTCGCCGATGTCCTCGCTCTCGTACGCCGCGTCCACGCCCAGCAGCCGCAGCCGTCGCGCGAGCGTGCCCAAGTGAACATCGAGCAGAAAGCGCAGCGGCGCGCCCGGCACCCGCTGCGGCCGCGCGACCGCGCGCACCTCAACGGACTCCCCCGCGCGCGGCACATGCGACACCGGAGTCTCGCGGCCGTCCACGATCAGCCCGCCGACCTCGGTGAGCGGAACGCCCAGCGACTCGACGACGTGTCCGAGCGTGGACGCCCCGTCGGTGCGGACGGCGGTCCGGTCCCGGCGTCGCTCGGGGACGGCGAACATCCGCAGTTCGGGGGCCAGGCTGACATGGATCTCCGGTCCGTTCACATGGCCAGCATGCCAGGCCGCGGGCCGGAAGAAAATCCAATAACTCCCGTCACTTCCGTCGCTTCCTGTCACTCGCCGGCGAAATACAGAAATGATCGGGACGCGGAGCACAAGGGCCTCTCGGGCGCCATTAAATCCCTGGAAGGAAAATGGCGCGAATAGAGTGCCCGCTCGGGCACCCCGATCGCCGGCCATCCGGATCGCTTTGTTCCTGTTGACACTTACGACCGACCGCCCCAATGCTGTGAGGGTTCGGCCGATCTGCCGCACAACCCATGCCCGCCCTTGCGATGGGAATACGCCATGCCCCCATCGTCCAGCGCGCCCGAAAATCAGGGCCGGCCTGTCCGGGAGCGGGTATCCGCAAGCGCCAATCGCGAGAAAGGACGAATCATGGAAAGTCCTGTCTGGGTGAAGCCGGAAATGCTTCCGATCGAGTTCGACATCGACCAGCCGTGCTCCTGCGACTGTTCGGGCGGTGCCGGCGCCGGGTCCGGTAACGCGGAGTCCGAGCCGAGACTCGAGATCTGACCGACGGCTGTCGGCAGTCCCCGTCAGCCGGCAGGCGGGGCCCGGCGCGCGGCCGGCGCCCCGCCTGCTCATGGGAGGTGCAGGATGAAGCTACTGGAACAGTGGTCCGACCTGATCGTTCCCGAAGATCTCGTCTATTTCCGGCACTCGGAAAGGCGGCTGGTCGCCAACCCCGAACTGGCCGCCTGGTGTGTGCTCACCGAACCGGAATCCGCCGTGCTGAAAGCGCTCAGCCGCGGCCAGGAGCCCCCGTCGTCCGACAGCGGATCCGCCGAGGTGGAGCGCGTCCTGGCCAAGCTCGTGCTCAAGTGGATCGTCTATCTGCCCGGCCATCGCCCGGCGGTACGCCAGCCCGAGCCGAGCCTCACCACCGTCTATTACGCGATCACCGACGGCTGCAATCTGCGCTGCCCGTACTGTTATGCCTCATCGGAGAAGTGCCTGCCCGGGGAGTTGTCCACCGAGGAATCGCTCGACCTCGTCGACCAGGCTGCGGACATGGGCGTACGGCAGATGATCTTCACGGGCGGCGAACCGATGCTGCGCAAGGACCTGTTCCTGGTCGCATCGCACGCCCGCGAGCGCGGACTGACCGTCAACATGATCACTAATGGCACGATGATCCGCACGGCGGAGATCGCACGGCAGATCTCGGAGATCTTCGGCACGGTGACCGTGAGCGTGGACGGCGGCACCGCGGAGATACACGAGCGGACCCGAGGCAAGGGCACGTTCGCCCGGACCGGCAAGGGTCTGGGGCTGCTCAACGAGGCGGGTGTCGTCCCCGTCATCAATCACGTGGTGACACCGGAGAACGTGGACGCCCTGGAGAAGGTCTGCGAATTCGTGGACGATCTCAAGGTCCGCCGGGTGCGCCTCATGTACCACTCGGACCTCGGCCGCGCGGCGACCGACGGATATGAATTCGGATGGCGGGACTTCCAGAAGATCCAGACATTCTTCTGGACCAATCCGATGGCCGACAAGCTGCTCCCCGACGGCCCCAAGGCCAGCAAGCCCTGTACCATCAGGGGAAACTGCGGCATGGGCGGCAATGAGATCTATATAAATTCACTGGGCGATGTGTATCCGTGCAAACTCGTCACCGAGCCGGTACACAAGGCGGGCAATGTACGGGAGCACCGGCTGACCGAACTCTTCGCGGCCCCGGTGCTGGCCGATATGCGCGGCAACAGCGTATTCAGCGGCGAGAACCTGAAGGACTGCCGCCGCTGCTACATCCGGGCGGCCTGCGGCGGTGGCTGCCGGGCGTACCACATGGCCGAGAGCGGCGATGTGCACCGCAACGGCCGCCATCTGTGCCGGATGCTGCGCCACTCCATGATCTCCAACTGGTGGCGGGCCGCCGGGGTGTCCGGACGCGAACTCACCGAGCACCAGGACCAGTTGCTCCAGCCCCACCTGGTCCGGGACGACACGGTCCACCCGGTGTACGAGGACTGGAAGACCCCCGGCCGTCGGCTCCTCCCCCTCGTCAACTGAAGGGATACGTCCATGCGCTATCGGATCGCCCCCGACGTCGTCTGGATGGCCGACGACGGCGAAGTGCGGCTCTACGACGGCCATTCAGGCGAGTTCCAGACCCTCAACAGCACGGGTGCCGAGTTATGGCTTCTCGTGTCCGAAGGAAATTCCGCCGACGCGGCCGGCATCGCGTCCCAGATGGCGCAGCGGTACGCCGCCGAGGACACCGGGCAGGCGGCCGTGGTCGTGCGGGATGTTCGCGAGTTCCTGGACACGCTGGCGGGGCAGGGACTTCTGCTGACCGACTCGGCCGACATGGCCGACATGGCCGACGTGACCGACGGCGTCGCCCCGTCCGGGCCCGCGGGCCCGTCGGCATGACGCCCGCGGTCCATGCGCACGAGCTGGTCAAACGGTACGACGGCATGGCACACGACGCGGTGAGCCATCTGTCGTTCGCCATCGAACCGGGCGAGGTCATCGGCCTGCTGGGCCCGAACGGGGCCGGGAAGACCACACTCATCAAGATGATCTGCGGGGCCACCGTCCCCACCCGGGGCGCCGTCGAGGTGTTCGGGGTCGACCCCGCGGGGCCCACGGGGTCGGTGAAACGCGGGATCGGCGTCGTCCACCAGAGCGGCCCGTTCGACATGATGCTGCCCGCCCTCGACAATCTGCGGACCGCCGCCAGATACAAGGGGCTGCGCTGGCGCGACGTCCGGCGGCAGGTGGACGATCTGCTCACCGCCTTCGGCCTGGACGGCAAGACCGGCCAGCTCACCTTCACCCTCTCCGGAGGGGAGCGAAGGCGCCTCCAGGTCATTCGGGCGCTGCTCGGCGATCCGCCGCTGCTGCTGCTCGACGAGCCCTCCGCCGGGCTGGATGTGGGCGGCCGCCGCCAGGTGTGGTCGCTGCTGCACGAACTGCGCCGCCAACATGGCACCACGATGCTGTGGACCAGTCATTACGTGGAGGAGGTGGAGCGCAACTGCCGGCGGGTCCTGGTGGTCGACCAGGGCAGGCTGGTCGAGTTCGCGGCCCCGCGCGAACTCGCCGAGCGGTTCGGCGGCCAGGTGGCATTGGTGCGCCCGGAGCGCCCACAGGACACCGACGCGTTGCTGGCCCTGCTCGGCCGGGCTCAGCCACCACTGCGGGTGACGGCCGGCGAGGGTGAGGTCGAGGTCAGGGGCCAGGGCATGCGGGCCCGCCTCCCCGCGCTGCTGACCCGTGCGGAGACGCTGGGGATCGGCATCGGGACGGTCGAGTACCGCACCCCGTCACTGGAGGACGCCTTTTTGACCCTCGTGGGGGCCGGACATGACGGCTGACCTCGTATCGGGACCGGCCACGGGACCGACGCTGCTGCGCGGCGACATCGCGGCGACGATGTACCGCGAGTATCTGCTGCTCACCCGCAACCGCACCAACCTGCTGCTCGCCATCACCCCGAGCGCCGTGTACCTGCTTCTCTTCGCCACCTCCCTGTCCCGTCTGATCGGGGACGTGCGGTACGAGGGCCGTCTCGTCAGCTATCCGGAATTCGCCGTCCCCGCCCTGCTGCTCTCCTCGATGCTCGCGGCGGCCACCACCGCGGGCACCTCCCTCTTCCAGGAGCGCCTGGGACGGATGGACGTGGAACTGTGGTCCTATCCGTTGCGGCGCGGCAGCTATGTGGCGGGAAAGCTCATCGTCAGTACGCTGCTGATCCTCGCGCAGAGCCTGGCCGCGCTGGGGGTTTCCCTCCTGGTGTTCACCTTCCGCTGGCCGCCGAGCCACTGGGCGGCGATCCTGTGCGGGATCACCGTCGCGTCGATGGCGTTCAACGGTCTGTATCTGCTGCTCGCCACCTTGTTCAAGGATTTCCAGCGCTTCACGGTGACCATCAACGTGCTCGCGCCAACGCTCCTGTTCGCCAGCCCCTCGTTCTATCCCGCGCCGCAGATGGCCCCGGTGCTGCGCTGGCTGTCCTGGGCCAATCCGGTGACGTACGGGATCCGCTGCATCCGCGACGGAGCGCTCAATGGGTTCGGCGCGGCCTGGCCCTGGATGCTGACGCTGCTCGCCATCGCGGCCGTCGCCTGCGCCCTCATCGGACGCTCCTTGATGGCTCGCGCCCGCGAGATCTGACACCGGCGGACCCGGGCCGCGTGCTCCCCGCCCGGGTCCGCCATACGCATGTGTTTCCGCTGGTCAGGGGATGAGGTGGACGACGATCTCCGTCTGGGCGGCGCCCGGGTTGACGGCCTGGATGAAGCCGTGTGCGGTGCGGTAGACGCCCGTACCTCCCGTGATGGCCAACGTGACGTCCGAGGGGCCGCCGGCCATGATCGTGAACCGCCCCTGGAAGGTGATCTGGCCCTGCGGCAGCACGAGAGTGCCCTCGCACAGCAGGTCGCTCTCGTCGGGGGGCGCGACCCGGGTGATCGTGCACACCTCGCTGAACGTGCCCACCTGTTGGCTGCCCTGCAGCACGTTTCCGCTGATGATGAGCTCGTCGCCCTGGCTCGGCCCGAGGCCATCGAGGTCCAGGAAGCTCTGGTCGACCGGCTGTGTGATCAGGTTGAAGACGGTCTCTCGATGGGACGGGTCATGGTTGTCGTCCCCCACGGCCGATGCCGGGGCGGCGCAGGCCAGAAGGGCGGTAAGCCCGGTGGCCGCGCTGAGGCCGGCACGCTTCAGGTGATGCATGACGCTTATCTCCTCTGCAAAGCACAGGGCCAACAATGCCCATGTGTCATATAAGGAGAGGATCCGATCAAGATCGTGACTCCGCGACAGATCCTGGCCATCCGTGTGACCGGCGCCCCGTACGGTCAGCCCTTCCCGTGCCGGCGCCGGTTTGTCATCAGCACCCACTCCTCGTGCAGCAGCCTGCCGAGGAGTGCCCCGCCGAAGACCACGAAGCCGACGCCGACCAGCCAGGACTGGACGACCAGGACCGTGCCGACCGGCCCGTACGAGACGGCGCTCGAGGCGATCAGCGGGGAGAACACCAGCCGGGAGAAGATCCGCAGGCCGAACAGCCCGATCCCGGTCGCCAGCGCTCCGGGCAGCAGGGCGCCCCAGCCGATCCGCCCGCCGAGCAGCACGTGCTGCGACCACCAGAAGAACGTCACCGTCCCCACGATCCCGATCCCCAGCCGCCACCCCGGCCCCAGGTGCGAGGACAACAGGAGGTAGCCGATGAGCACCGCGAGCCACACCAGATGGCGCCAGATGGTGTGCCAGCGGCCCGGGGGCAGCTCCCACACCTTCTCGTAGCCGGTCTGCACCGCAGCCCCGAACCGGAGGCCGAACACGCACAGCGTCGCCAGACCGAACGCCGTGGTGGTCTCCAGTGCCTGCCGCGGCGGCGCGAACAGCCGCCGCACCTCGTCCCGCGACCCGTCGGACACCCCGAGCCCTTCGGCCAGCCACTGGGCGAACCCCTGCCGGTTCACCGGGTCGGCCGCGGCGACCACGATGAGCAGTGGTACGAGGGTGAGGAATCCGAGCGCGGCGAAACCCATGGCGCGGTGGAGCAGTTCGAACTCGCTGCCGCGCCGCCATCCGCGCCCCATCGGGGAGGCGTGGAAGGCCTCGTGCAGCCGTTTGCAGAGGGGATCGTGGTCCCGCCGCGCCCGTCTGCCGCGCGGCGGTTCGTCGTCTCGCGGTGATCCGTCGTCCCGCGGTGTGGGCCCGCGCACTCAGCAGACCGTACCAACGATTCATCGCGGCACCGCTGTGCCACACTGTGACTGAGGAGAGCCGACTCCATGAACGGGCCCGAGAGGCAGCACTCGACGGTGGAGGAGCTGTTCGCCGCGGGCGGTTCGCTGGGCAGCCTGATGAGCGGCATCGACTGGGCGGCGACCCCGCTGGGGCGGACGGACACGTGGCCTGCCCGGCTGACCGAGGCCCTGCGGATCACTCTCGGCTCCGAACAGCCGATGGCGCTGTTCTGGGGCCCCGAACTCCGGATGCTGTACAACGCGAGCTACGCCGCCCTCATCGGCAGCAAGCACCCGGGGGCGCTGGGCGAGCCGTGCGGCGAGGTGTTCCCGGAGAACTGGGAGACGACCACGGGGCCGCTGTTCCACTCCGTGGTGGACGGCCGCAAGCCGATCCTGGTCAATGACATGGCGTTCCAGCTCATCCGGCGCGGCTTCCTGGAGCAGTCCTATTACGACATCTCCTTCCAGCCGATGCCGCTGCCGGACGGCTCGGTGGGCGGGGTGCTGTGCGTCGTGACCGAGACCACGGCCCGGGTGCTCAGCGAGCGGCGGCTGCGGCTGCTGGCCGCCCTCGGCTCCAGGACGGCCGGGCTGCTCACCCCGCAGGACGTCGCCCGTACGGTCGCGGAGGTGCTGGACGGCCACCGCGAGGAGGACGTGCCGTTCACCGCGGTCTATCTGGCGCCAGGGCCCGGAAGGCTGCGGCTGGCCGCCGCCACGGCCGTGGCGGCGGACGCCGCCGGGCCGGCCGAGGACCTACGGCTGGCGGAGCCCGCCGCGGAAGGCGGGCTCGCGGCGCGGCTGGCCGCGGTGGTCGAGGGCGCCGCCCCGGCCTGGCTGCCGGGTTCACTGCTCGGGTGGCCGGGGGAGAAGGCACTGGCCCATCCGCTGCTCCGCTCGGACGAGGTGGCGGGCGTACTCATCATGGGGATCAACCCCAAGCTGCCCGTCAACGCCTCCTACCAGGACTTCTACGATGTGCTCGCCCGCGGTGTCAGCGCGGTGCTGGCGGCGGCGCACACCCAGCAGGAGCACCGTCTGCGCGCGGAGGCGCTGGCCGAGCTGGACCGCGCCAAGACGACGTTCTTCGCCAACGTCAGCCATGAGTTCCGCACCCCGCTGACCCTGCTGCTGGGGCCGGTGCAGCAGGCCCTCTCGGTGGAGGACCGGCCCGAGCGACGCAGACAGCTCGAACTCGCCGAGCGCAGCGCGCTGCGTCTGTTGAAGCTGGTCAACACGCTGCTCGATGTCTCCCGGGCGGAGGCCGGGCGGCTGAGGGGCCACTTCGAGCCGGTGGATCTTTCGCATGTCACGGCGGAGCTGGCGGCCGTGTTCCGCTCCGCCTTCGACCTGGCGGGGCTCAGCCTGCGGGTGGAGTGTCCCCCGCTGCCCGGGCCGGTGCATGTGGACCGGGAGATGTGGGAGAAGATCGTCCTCAATCTGCTCAGCAACGCGCTGAAGTTCACCTTCGCGGGCGGGGTCACGGTGCGGCTGGCCGCCGCCGGGGAGCGGGCGCGGCTGACCGTGGCGGACACCGGCACCGGGGTGCCCCCGGAGGAGCTGCCGTATCTCTTCGACCGGTTTCACCAGGTGCGCGGGGCGCGTTCGCGCTCGTACGAGGGCAGTGGCATCGGCCTCGCGCTCGTCAAGGACCTGGTCGAGCTGCACGCGGGCACCGTCTCGGTGAGCAGCAGGCCGGGCGAGGGCAGCACGTTCACCGTAGAGGTGCCGTTCGGCACCGCCCATCTGGCGGCGGGCACCACCGGCGCCGGCTCTCTCGGTCATGACGGGGCCACCCGGCAGGAGCGCACCGCCGCCTATGCCGGGGAGGCGCTGCACTGGCTGCGCAGCGACGCGGACCTGACCGCGGACAACGCCAAGGACACTGCCGCCGCCCCGGTCCCCGCCGAGGAGCGGACCCCGGTGGCTTCGCCGGAGGGCGACGGCGCCCGCCGGCCGCTGCTGCTGGTCGCCGACGACAACGCCGATGTGCGCGGCTACCTCAAGGAACTGCTCGGCCCGGACCACGAGGTGCTGCTGGTCGGGGACGGCCGGGCGGCCCTGGATACCGCCCTGTCACGCCCGGTCGACCTGGTGCTGACCGATGTGATGATGCCGCGGCTGGACGGATTCGCGCTCGTACGGGCGCTGCGCGCGGATCCGCGGACCACCCGCCTGCCGATCATCCTGCTGACCGCCAGGGCCGGGGAGGAGGCGACGGTGCAGGGCCTGCGGGCGGGCGCGGACGACTATCTCGCCAAACCCTTCTCCGCCCGCCAACTGCTCGCCCGGGTGCGCGCCAACCTGGAGCTGTCGCGGCTGCGCGAGCAGGTGCTCACCGCCAGCCGCCGCCACGCGGCCGCGCTCACCTCCCTCGCCCAGGCGAGCATGCTGTTCTCCGACAGCCTCGACCCGCCGCAGGTGCTGGAGACCGCGAAGGAGGTGCTGATTCCGGCCCTCGCCGACGAGATCCGGATCCGCTTCACCGACCCGCGGGCGGATCAGTCCGTGTTCGTCGCGGGCAAGCGGACGGTCGGACCGATGGACTTGGAGCACGCCCTCGCGACAAGCCTCGGCGCCGAAAGTCCCGGGCCGCCCCCGCCCGACACCGTGCTGTCCATGCCGCTGGTCGCCCACGGCCGGACGCTCGGGGCGCTGGCCGTCGCCAGGCGCGGACCGGCGTACCACGAGGGGGACCGGAACCACCTCGAATCCCTCGTCGGCAGGCTGGCCCTCGCGTACGACAACGCCGCCCGGTTCCGCAACGAGCGCCGGCTGGCGCTGACCCTGCAGCGGGCGCTGCTGCCCCAGCGCCTGCCCCAGGTGCCCGGACTGCGCACCGCGTCCTACTACCGGGCCAGCACCACCGGTACGGAGATCGGCGGCGACTGGTACGACGTGATCGCGCTGCCCGGTGGGGTCATGGGGCTGGCGATCGGCGATGTGATGGGCCACGACGTGGACGCCGCGACCGTGATGGGCCGGCTGCGGCCCGCCCTGCGCGGCTTCGCGCTCGACCGCGCCGCCCCGGGCACGCTCCTCGCCAAGCTGGACGCGTATCTGCGGTCGCTGGACGTCGAACACTTCGCGACGTGTCTGTACGCGGTGTACGAGCCGCGGACCCGCCGGCTGCGGTGGGCGTCGGGCGGACACCTTCCGCCGCTGGTGGTGGCGGGCGAGGCCACCGACTTTCTGCAGACCCGGCCGGGCGCCCCGCTGGGGCTGGTGCAGGGGGCGCCCGAGAACCACGCGACGCGGCTGCCGGCCGGCGCCGGGCTACTGCTGTACACCGACGGTCTGGTGGAGAACAGCAGGCTCTCGGTCGACGCAGGGCTGGCGGCCCTGCGGGCGACCTGCGCGGGGCTGTCCGAGTCGGAGCGGCTCGATCCGCAGCGGATCATCGACCGGTCCATGGGCCTGCTCCACGCTCCCGGGCGCGTCGACGACGACACCGCCCTGCTCGCCGCGTCGGCCGGGCCCTAACCGGGCATTCGCGGCGGCCGGGTGGGGGCCGCCACCGGCTCTCCGGTGTCCGCGTCGACGACACCGACGCGGACCGCGGGCTCGGCCACCGTGTCCAGGCTGGCCGCGGCGTCCACGGCGAAGAGCACGAAGACCGGTCTGGCGCCCGGGCCCCCGCCGTGCATCCCGGAGTACTGGAGGACGCGCCAGCCACCGTCGTCCCAGTGGTCGAGCAGCGCGGACCGCACCACCGGGGCCGCCGCCCGCCAGGCCAGCGAGCGCTCCAGCAGCTCGACCGTGGCGGCCACCGGAACCACACCGCCGTCCACGGGCCCGGCGAGCGGCGGCCCGGCGCCCCGCCGCCGAAGGCCAAGCGCCCGAACGCCGCGCCACCACCACCCCGCACGGCCGTCGGCCGAAAGCGCCACGAGCCCGATCGCGCCGCCGCCGACCAGGCACAGCGACCCGACCGGCCGCCGCGCCACCGCCGCCCACCAGGGCTCCCCCGCCGTCGCCGCCACGGCCGCCACCGCGCCACCCGCGGCCAGGGCGATGGCGCGGGCGAAGGCGCGCCAGGTGACGGGGGCCGTACCGCTCCCCGTACAGCCGCAGGACGAGCCCGGGGCGGCCCGGTGGGCGTAGGCCAGATAGCCGGTGAAGCCCACGCCGAGGACGGCTGCCGCCACCCCCGGGGCCACGGTCCCGGGCAGCGTGAGCAGCGCGATGGCGAGCAGCAGTTCCAGTACGCCGAGCAGCCGTAGGGCGAGCGCGGCCGGGCGGGCGCCGCGCAACAGCCGGACGAGCGCGGCGGGCGGCGCCGGGCGGGTCGGGCGGCGCCGCCACAGCTTGGCCACGCCGGTCCAGCCGAGCAGCCCGGCGGTCAGCAGCGGGGCCGCTCCGGCGGGCGGGGCGATCACCGTACTCTCCCCGGTGGCGGCCCGACCGAGACCCGGACGATGTCCACGGCCCCGTCCGCGGGCCGCCACGCGCCGAGCACCTGGGCGCCGTCGCCGACCCGCAGCCGGGACAGATCGGAGGTGGGCGCGGTGCGCGCGTACGAGGCGCTGGTGGTGGCCGGGGACAGATGGCCGACGATCCGGTGCGTTCCGTGCGTCAGATGGAGCCGGTCCTGTTCGATGCCGCGGACGGTGGCGTAGAGGTTGACGATGTTCACCCACACCGCGTCGGCCGCGACGGTGCCATCGGGCATCGGGACACCACGGGCGTAGAGTCCGTCACCGGCCTCGATCTCCTCGGCGGTGGCGACCCCCGCCTTCCAGACGCTGGTGGCGTTGGTCAGCCGTACCCGCGCCCGGTCGCCGTGGGATCCGGCGATGTCCAGCACACTGCCGTCGATCCGCTGGATCCGGCCCTCCACGAAGGCGCTCCGGGCGACGGCCGGGTCCAGGGGTTCAAGGGGCGCGGTGAAGGCGGCGTCGGCGTCGACGGCGCCCAGCGAGGTCGCGCCGACGATGGTGGCGCCGCCCAGGGCCACGGTGGTCAGAAACCGCCGTCTGCCGTGGTCCGCGGGGTGTTTGAGGCGGCCGGGGGCCGGTCGGGGCGGGGTCATGGCCGGGTCCTCCGTCACTCGTCGATCAGCACCGGCAGGGTGCCGGAGCTGAGGCTGCCGAGGGCGGAGAAGGCCGCAGGCGTGAGGTCGATGACCCGGTTGGTCCGGCAGACCCCGTCGCAGCAGGTCTTCTCGGAGCAGAAGCTCTTGGTGCGCGGGCCGCAGTCGGTGATCGTCACACACACCGACGCGTCGGAGCACTGGTGGCGGACGGTCAGTACGCTGCCACAGCCACGTTTCGGTATGTCCTCCCCGCACAGGTCCGGCCGGGTGATCTCCCAGCACTCCCGCGAGGCGTGCGGCCACGCGGCCTGCGGCTCGCCGGACCGGCAGGTGCCACAGGAGCCGCCACCCGTGCTCGCGCACGGGCCCCAGGAGTTGCCGCAGCAGAACCAGCTGGCCTCGCCGGCCCACAGGGGCGTCGATCCGCGAGATCCACAGGCCATGACGCCGCTCCCTTCGTCTCTCTCCGCGCGTCTCCTCCAGCGTGCGGGGAACATCACCGGGCGGCGATCGCGCATGCGCCGACTGCGCGGTGGCCGCAGGTGGCGGCCGCATGGGCGCCCTTGCGGCCGGACGTACAGTGGGGAAAGGCGTGGTGTGCCACGGTGCGCCCGCCACCACGCGGCCGGTCCGTGACACGGACAGACACGGGTAAGGAATGCCGCCATGGCCGACCCGAAAGGCTTTCTCTCCACACCTCGCCGACTTCCGTCGCGCCGCCCGGTGGCCGAGCGGGTGCGGGACTGGAACGAGGTACAGGTGCCGGGCGGTCTGCTGCCGATCGTCGGCGCGCAGGCCGGGCGCTGCATGGACTGCGGCATCCCGTTCTGCCACGCGGGCTGCCCGCTGGGAAACCTGATCCCCGAGTGGAACGAGCTGGTCTCGCGCGACGACTGGCGGCGGGCGAGCGAGCGGCTGCACGCGACCAACAACTTCCCGGAGTTCACCGGCCGGCTGTGCCCGGCGCCCTGCGAGAGCGGATGCGTGCTGGCCATCAACCAGCCCGCGGTGACGATAGAGAACGTCGAGCGGGCGATAGTGGACCGGGCGTGGGAGAGCGGCTATGTGACCCCGAAGCCACCGGAGCGGCTGTCCGGGAAGACCGTCGCGGTCATCGGCTCGGGCCCGGCGGGCCTGGCCGCGGCCCAGCAGCTGACCCGCGCCGGACACACGGTGGCGGTGTACGAGCGGGCCGACCGGGTGGGGGGTCTGCTGCGCTACGGCATCCCCGAGTTCAAGATGGAGAAGCGCCACCTCGACCGCCGGCTGGCGCAGATGCGCGCGGAGGGCACCAAGTTCCGTACGGGCGTGGGTGTGGGCACCGACGTGGACGCCGCCGAGCTGCGGGCCCGTTACGACGCGCTGGTCATCGCGGTCGGGGCGACGGCGTGGCGGGAGCTGTCGGTGCCGGGGCGGGAGTTGGCCGGGATACATCAGGCGATGGAGTATCTGCCGCTGGCCAACCGGGTCCAGGAGGGCGACTTCACCCGGCCGCCGATCACGGCCGAGGGCAGACATGTGGTGATCGTCGGTGGCGGGGACACGGGCGCGGACTGCCTGGGCACCGTGCTGCGCCAGGGCGCCGCCTCCGTCACCCAGCTGGACATCCACGTCCGGCCCGGGACCGATCGGCCCGAGGACCAGCCCTGGCCGGTCCACCCGAAGATCTACCGGATGTCCGCCGCCCATGAGGAGGCTCAGGAACTGGGCGCGTCCCCGGACGCCGATGTGGACGCGCGGCTGTTCTCGGCCGCCACGATCCGCTTCGAGGGGGCACCCCCTGGCCCGGGAGGCGCGACGGGCGCTGTCCGGGCGCTGCGGCTGGTCGGGGTCGACGCGGACGGTCGGCCCGAACCGGGCTCGGAGCGGGTGCTGCGGGCGGACATGGTCCTGCTGGCGCTGGGCTTCTCGGGTCCCGAGCGGGACGGCGGCCTGATCGACCAGCTCGGCCTGGAGCTCGACGTCCGGGGCAATATCGCCCGGGACGAGGGGTTCGCAACCGGCTGCGAGGGCGTCTTCGTGGCGGGTGACGCGGGCCGCGGCCAGTCGCTGATCGTATGGGCCATCGCGGAGGGCCGCTCCGCCGCCGCGGCCGTGGACCGCTATCTCGCGGGCTCCACGGCCCTCCCGGCCCCCGTCACCCCGGCCGACCGGCCGATGGTGGTCTGAGCGCGGCGGCCCGGCGGAATCCGGTCCGGCGGGATCCGGCGCGGCGGACCCGGGGCGGCGGACCCGGGGCGGCGAACCCGGGGCGGCGAACCCGGGGCGGCGAACCCGGGGCGGCGCTGTCAGACCCGGTGGATAACGTTCTTGGCAGCGGGGCCGTGCAGGGTCGCGCCGGAACGCGGCATGCGGAAAAGCGGCATGCGGGAACAGTGCGGGACAAATGGGGGGCCAGTGGCACGGGTGACGGGGGAGAGCCGGCATGCCGCGGCGCGGGGGGTGATCGACCTGCGCGACCGCCGGGCGCTGCTGGAGTGTCAGGTGGCGGATCCGGCGGTGACGGAGGAGGGCCGTCGGCTCAAGGAGGCGGCGCTGCTGGACTTCGGGGTCAAGGACAGCGTGGTGGGGTCGTGGCTGTACGCCAAGTGCCACCATCAGATCGCCACCGCGGCGGTGGACACCGCGGCGGTGGTGGCCGTGGGCGACGGTAGCTGCCTGCTGCTCTACAACCCGGAGTTTTTCGTCCGGATCGGGCCGAGCGGAGTGCGGTTCGTGCTGTTCCACGAGGCGCGCCATCTGATCCACCGCCATCTGTACGTGGACGAGGAGCTGCGCGCCGACCCGGTCTTCGAGTTGGCCGCCGAGGTGGCGATCAACCATGTGGCCATGGTCCGTCTCGGGCGTACGGAGCTGCCCGCCCAGGAGGTGCCGGACGGCCTCGGGGGCACCCGCCGCGAGCCGGTGGGCGTCGACCCGCGCGAGGTGCACCGGCAGTATGTGGCCGATCTGTCCGAGCAGGGCCTGACGCCGCTGTCCTACCGGGATTTCGTCGACACCGACCTGGGGGTGTACGGGGAGCTCAAGCGGATGCGCCGGCCGCCCGTACCGCCCGCGGTGTGCATCCATATGCGGTTGGCCGGGGCCGAGCAGGGCCAAGGGGCGGGCCGCGGCCTGCCGATGGACGAGGAGACGCTGTCCTCCATCGTCGACGCCACCTTGAGCGAGGCGATGCGGGCGGCGCTGCGCGGCGAGGGCATCGCCCGGGAGGAGATGCTGGCCCTGGCGGACCGCACCGCCGGGGGCGGCAAACGACTGGAGCGCATGTGGGGCCGGATGGGCCTGGCCGCGCTGCGCGGTGAGACCCCGCGGACCCGGCGGGTGGAGTGGTGGCGGCGCTGGCTCTCCGATGTGCTGGCCTCCAAGCTGCGCGAGGGCGAGCGGCTGGTCTATCCGAAGAAGCAGGGGGCCGTGCTGCTGGCGCTGGGCCATGACCCGACGCTCTCCCGGCGGGGCGCGGAGCGCACCAAGGTGGTGGTGGTCGCGCTGGACACCTCGGGTTCGATGCCGCAGCAGGTGGTCGACTGGATCACCTCGCTGGTGGGCCGGACCGACGGGGTGGAGAGCCACTGGCTGAGCTTCGACGGCGCCGTGATGCCCTTTGTCCCCGGGGAGCGGGTGCTCGGCGGCGGCGGGACGAACTTCCAGCTGGTCGTCGACTATGTCGAGGGCCGACTCGAGGTGAACGGGCGGCGGTTCGAGGAGCGCGCCGACGCGGTGATCATGGTCACCGACGGCTATGCGCCCAAGGTCACCCCGGCCCACCCCGACCGGTGGATCTGGCTGATCACGGACGGCGGGGACGACTGGCCGGAGCGGCACGATCCGCCGATGGCCTGCCACCGGGTGGTCACCGGTGACAGCTGACGGCCGGGCTCGCCGGCGAGCCGTTTCGGACATCGACAGACACACAACGAGGGAACAGACCACTGTGAGCAGCACGCAGAAGACGGCGCGGCGGACCGGGCCGGGCAGCGGCGCCCGTCTGGAGCAGTTCATCAGCGCGATGATCGCCATGGGGCAGACCGGGCAGGTCTTCGGCGAGCACGGCATCGGCAAGACGTCGACGTTTCTCTCCTACGTCCCCGAGGCGCACCCCGGCACCGAGGTGATCCTGGTCCCGGCGGCCAATCTGACCCCGGACGATCTGCTGGTCAACGCTCCGGTGCGGGACGAGCACAGCGGTGAGCTGGTCCTCACCCAGCTGATCATGCGTCAGCTCACCCCCGGTAAGCCCTTTGTGCTGCTGATCGACGACTCGCTGCAGGCCGGCGAGACCATTCAGTCCCAGCTGATGCAGATCGCCTGCAACTGGACGCTCGGCGAGCACGATCTGCGCAAGCTCGGCTGCGTCGGCGTCTTCCTCGCCGACAACGAGTCACTGGCCGAGACCAGCGCCCGGCGCAGCGATCTGGCCGTGCTGGACCGCATGGTCACCCTGCGGGTGACCGCCAATGACACCGCCTGGCGGCAGAACCTGGCCGAGCGCTACGAAAACTGGGACCTGACCGAGGTGTTCCGGCTCTGGGCCGGGCTGACCCCGCGGCTGCGCTCGCTGCTGTCGCCGCGCACCCTCCAGCATGTGCTGGACTGCGCCCGCGCCGGGTTTCCCTTGTCCTGGGCGCTGCCGCTGGTCGGCGGTCAGCGGCTGCGCCTGCGCGATATGAAGTCGGACGGCAAGCCGGGCCCCGACCGCACGGCGGAGATCCTGGACGGCATCGCGGCGGCCGTCGGCTGCCCGAACCCGGCGACGATCGCGGATCCGGTGCGCGCCATTTTGCGCACCGCCGTCCGGGAGAACTGGTCCGTGCTGCTCCAGGGCCCGCCCGGCTGCGGCAAGACGGAGATCACCAAGGCGGTGGTCCGGGAGGAGACGGGGCGCGACCCGGTCTATTTCTCGCTGCCGGTGACCAATGTCGAGGACCTGTGTGTGCCGATCCCGACGCCCGACGGCACCTTGGACACGTTGCTCAGCCGCTCGCTCATGGGGCCCGAGTCCAAGGTGATCGTCTGGGACGAGTACAACCGGCCCAAGGACAAGGCCACCTTCGCCAAGCTGATGGAGATCACCCAGGAGTGGTCGCTGGCCGGCCGGCCGATTCCGGGGCTGTGCGCCCAGATAGCGCTGCAGAACCCGCCGTACCACCTCGGCCGCAAACTGCTGGTCAGCAGCAACAACGTGGCGCAGGCCAGCCGTTTCACGGTCAGCTACGAGGCGAGCCCGCAGGACATCCCGGCCAATCAGTGGCTGATCGACACCTATGGCGAGGTGGCCGAGACGGCGCTGGAGTGGTGGAAGAGCGATATCGACGACGAGGGCCGGGAGTGGATCACCAAGCGGACCCTGGAGCGGCTGATCAAGCTGCATCTGGCCGGGCAGCCGTTGGAGACCGGGCTGATCTACCTCGGCGACGGGGAGTACGCCCCGGTGCCGCTGTCCCAGCTCGAGGCGCGGCTGTCGGAGAGCCTGGGGCAGAAGGTCATCGGACTGAAGGAGTTGGCGCGCGATGTGGCGGAGTGGGAGGCCAGGCTGGCCGCGGCCTGTGAGAGCTCGTCCGAGGGCACCAATGACACCGACCTGGTGCACCAGGTGTTCGCCAACGCTGAGGTCTCGCAGCTGAAGCGCCATGCCGAGGTGGTCGCGCGACTGTTGCGCCATATGCCGCCGAAGCTGCGCGCCGCCCATCTGGTGGGGCAGACCCCGGAGCGGCAGCGGTTCTGGATCGGCGCGCTGTCCAGGATGGCCGAGTTGTCCGCGACCCCCTGAGCCTCCTCTTCCCGCCCCTCCCCCTTCTTGCTCCCCCTGCACTCTTCTCGACGATCGGAGAACACCCGGCGTGGCGACCCTCGACGATTCCCTGCTCTCGGCCACGTTCCGGCTGGCCGGCCCCGCACTCGCCCCGGACCTGATGGCCCGGCTGCGCGAGGAGGCCATGGCACTGGTGGCCGGGCGGGAACCGCTGCCCGACTATCTGGTGGACGAGATGTTCGCCACCGGCGACGGCGAAATGATCTGGGCTCTGTCCGGGTGCCCGCTGACGCACGAGCGCGAACCGGTGCTGCTGCGCCTTGCCGCGCTGGGCTACACAGCGCTGGGCCCACGGCTCTACCGGGGGTACGGCGACCGCCGGAAACTGCGCGCCGCGGTGTTGGAGGGCGCGAAGCGGAATCTGGACGACCCCGACTGGCATGAGCCGGACGGGCTGGTGGAGTATCTGCTGAACACCAGCGGTCCGGACGAGCTCCGCCCGGCGCTGCGCGCGCCCTTCCCCCGCGTCGTGCGCCACGCCCTGAAGTCCGTCGGCTACAAAGCGGACGCGAACGAACAGTTGGCGGCCTGCCGGGCCGTACTCACCTACGGCGGTGTGACCGAGCTCGCCGAGCTCGCCGAACTGCCCGTGCTGCGCCCGGCGGTGGCGGAGCTGGTGCGCCGGGCGGTGGCCGCGCCGGACCCGGCGGCGGTGCTGGAGACCGCCTCGGTCCCCCAGGACGCCGAGGCCCCCGCCGACACCGCCCCCGCCGACTCCGCCCCCGCCCCTACGGCGAAGGCCCCGGCCCTGTCCGGGCCGGAGCTGGTGGCCCGGCTGCGCGAGGTGACATGGGCGCGCGACTATGTCCCGCTGGACGGCGCGGACTGGGATCTGCTGCTGGCCGAGCACCAGCGCGACCCCCTGCCGAACGGCGCGCTTCTCGTCCTGGCGGCCAGCCAGGACTGCTCGGAAGAGCTTGTGCTGGAGGCCTACAAGAAGGCCCCCCGCCATCTCCCCGACACCTCCCCGCTGCCGTGGCGACTGCTGACGGTCCCCGACTGGAGCGACTCCTACTCCCGTTTCGACCTGTCCAAGCTGCTGCGCCGGGGCTTCCAGGAGGAGGTCTATCCGATCGAACGGGTGCTGACCGAGATCAAGCCCGCCCGTACGGTGCTGGGCTCGCTGCCGTACGCGGAGGATTCGGTCCGCGAAGCGCTGACCGGCCTGGTGGCCGAGCTGGGCGAGGACTTCGCCACCTGGCGCGCCATGTACTCGCTGATGCCCCGCTTCGCCGGAACACCCACGGAGCTGGTCGCCGCGGCCCGCGAGCAGACGGCCAAGCACCGGAACAAGCCCTGGCCCCGGCCGCTGGCCCCCGAGTACCCGGTGAGCGCGCCAGAGGGCGCCCGGGCGGTGTTCCTGCAGCTGTACCAGCTGGCCACCGAGGACGTCCAGCTGGCGCTCGCGGAACATCTGGACCAGCGCACCATCCAGCATCTGCTGGTCCACCACCAGCCCTCGGCCGCCCTGCGCGACCGCTTCATCGCGCTGCACGGGGTGTCCGTGCTGGCCGGCCTCGCCTCCAGCTGGGAGCTGCCCGAGGACATCATCGGGGAGCTGCTGCTCCACGACGACCCCGAGATCAACGCCAAGCTGTACATCAACACCCCGCTGACCCCCAAGCAGCGCCGGCAGATCCTGTCCGGCCGGCGCAGCCGTCCCGACAGCGGTGAGGGGCCACTGCCGCTCACCGAGGAGGTGTTCATCGAGCTGCGGAACAGCGGGCGCCGCCACTGGCTCCTGCCGATCGTCGAGGCCGGCGATCCGCGGCTGGCCCGCATCCTGCTCGGCAAGATCAAACTGCATACGCTCGCCGGACAGCTGCTCCTGCTGGTGCGGCTGTGCGAGCGGCGCGGCGCCGAGGAGGTGCGCGCGCTGCTGGACGAGACCGAGTTCCCCGAGCGGCGAAGCAAGAAGCACCCGCTGCCGGCGGCCACCCAGAAGATCGTCCGAGCCGCGCTCGAGGCGCCGGACTGCCTGGCCGAGCTGCGCGACCGGCTCGCGCATGCACAGTCGCCCGCAAGCCAGGCGGGGCATCTGCGCGGCGCGGCCGAGGGGCGGCGCGATCAGCTCGCCGCGGCGCTGGAGCGGCTGTCCGAGGAGACCGGCCCGGACCTCCCGTGGCCGGAGCTGCTGGCCGAGCACGGCCGCGATCCGCTGCCGGACCCGCTGCTGGTCGAGCTGGCCAAGCGGGACGACTTCCCGGAGGAGCTGCGCCCCGACTGGCGGCTCGCTGAGATGCGCCAGGGGCACCCTGCCCATCCGCACCGGCTCACCGGCCCGCGCCCCACCGCCCTGGAGCTGCTGCGCCACCACCAGCTGCCCGCGTACATCCAGCAGGACTGGCTGAACACGGCGGTGTCCTACGAGCAGCTGACCCTGTCGGAGATCCTCCACGAGGCGCGGCCGGCCCGCGTGGCCGCGACCTACCTGGCGAAGTACGCGTCGAACCGCCCCCAGGAGTCCCCGGACGGCATGGATGAGCAGCTGTGCCGGGTCCGCCAGGAGGCCGTGGATCTGATCGCCGCCCATCTCGGCAAGGATCCGGAAGGCTGGGCGGTGGCCATGCGGCTGATGCCCGAGTTCACCGGCACCCTCCCGGAGCTGCTGGCCACCACGGCGGCGGTGATCAGCTAAGGGTGATCAGCTGAGGGCGAACACGGAGGAGAGGGACGCCGCGGAGGGCTCGAAGGGCAGCGTCTGCTCGGTCCAGATGACCTTGCCGCTTCTGGTGTAGCGGGTGCCCCAGCGGTCGACCATCTGGGCCACCAGGAACAGCCCCCGCCCGCCCTCGTCGGTGCTGGCGGCCCGCCGCAGATGCGGTGCGGTGGTGCTGCCGTCGGCGACCTCGCAGATCAGGGCCCGGTCGCGGAGCAGGCGCAGCCGGATGGGGCCGGAGGCGTGGCGGATGGCGTTGCCGAGCAGTTCGCTGACCACCAGCTCGGTGGTGAAGGCCGCCTCCTCCAGGCCCCAGTCCGCGAGGGTCCGGTCCACGGCGGCCCGCATATCGGCGACGACCGCGGGGTCCGACGGAAGGTCCCAGGACGCGATGTGGTCCTCGGCCAGACCGGTGGCACCGGCGACGAGCAGCGCCATGTCGTCGGTGGGGTGGCTCGGCGGCAGGGCCTCCATCACCGTCCGGCAGGTGCGCTCGGGGTCGGGGTCGGCGCGCGCCAGCGCACCGAGCAGCCGGTCGAGACCGGTGTCGACATCGACGCCGCCGACCTGGAGGATCCCGTTGGTGTACAGCACCAGGCGGCTGCCGTCGGGGAGGTCGACCTCGGCGGCCTCGAAGGGCAGCCCGCCCAGGCCCAGCGGTGGCCCGGCGGGCAGGTCCAGCACGGTCGCCGCGCCGTCCGGGCGCACCAGGGCGGGCGGCGGGTGGCCGGCCCGCGCCAGGGAGCAGCGCCGGACGACCGGGTCGTAGATCGCGTACAGACAGGTGGCGCCCGCGACCCCGGCGCCGGGGGACGCGCCGTCCGCGATGGCCTCCTCCTGGTCCAGGTGCTCCACCACCTCGTCGAGGGCGCTCAGCAGCTCGTCCGGAGGCAGGTCGAGCGAGGAGAAGTTGTGCACGGCGGTGCGCAGCCGGCCCATGGTGGCGGCGGCGTGCAGACCGTGGCCGACGACATCGCCGACGACAAAGGCGATACGGGCCCCGGACAGCGGAATGACGTCGAACCAGTCCCCGCCCACCCCGCCGTGCCCGGGCACATAGCGGTGGGCGACCTCGACGGCCTCGTGCTCGGGCAGCTCGCGGGGCAGCAGGCTCTGCTGCAGCGCCAGTGCGGTGGCGTGCTCGCGCCTGGTGCGGCGGGCGTTGTCGATGTACGCGGCCGCCTGGCTGACCAGCTCCTCGGCGAGGGTGAGATCGTCGTCCTCGAAGGGCGCCGCGCGCGCCGAGCGCCAGAACTCGGCCCGGCCAAGGATGACGCCGCGCGCGGTGAGCGGGACGGTCACCGAGCCGATCGGCTCGCCCACCAGGTGTCGTGCGGAGTCCCCCTGTGTGCCGCTGATCGCGACGCGGTGCATCCGGGTGTCGGTGAGGTCGGGCTCCTCGCCGCGCAGGACCGACTCCAACAGGTCGACGGTGACGACGTCGGCGAAGCGCTCCACGGCGACCTGGGCCAGCTCCTGGGCGGTGTGCACCATGTCGAGCGTGGTGCCGACCTCGACGCCGGCGTCGTACAGCAGCGCCAGGCGCTCCCGCGCCCGGTCGGCCTTGTCCGTCAGGAGCCGTAGCTCGGTGGTGTCGCGCAGGGTGGCGACGCTGCCCCAGGGCTGTCCGCGCCGGCAGGCGGGGCGCTGGCTGACACACAGCAGCCGCTCCCCCACCTCGTGGATCTCATCGGTGGCCGGCCGGCCCGAGGCGAACAGGGCGGCGGTGTCCGGCGGCAGGCCCACGTCGGTCACCTGCTTCCCCTGGGCGTCCGGCGGCAGGGTCAGGAGCCTGCGCGCCTCGTCGTTGGCGAGCAGCAGCCTTCCCTCCCCGTCGACGATCAGCACCCCTTCCCGTAGGGCGCGGAGCACGGCGTCGTGGTGCTCGTACATCCGGGCGATCTCGGCGGGCCCGAGGCCGCGGGTCTGGAGCCGCAGCCACCGGCTCACCAGCGCGGCCCCGCCCGCGCCGAGCCCGAGGGCCAGGCCCAGGGATCCCAGTACGACGGGCAGCTGGCGGTCGACCGAGCTGCGTGCGCTCGGGATCGTGACCCCGGCGTTGACGATGGCGATCACCTTGCCGCGGGCGTCGGTGACCGGGACGGCCGCGCGGATGGAGGGGGCGGCGAGGCTCACGGCCGGGACCTTGTCGGTGAAGGCGCGGCCCACCGTGGCCGGGTAGAGGGGGCGGTCGACGTGCTTGCCGATCTCGCGGGGGTTGGGGTGGGTGTAGCGGATGCCGCTCGGGCTCGTCACCACGATGTAGTCCACGCCGGCGTCCCGTCTGACCTGCTGGGCGAAGGGCTGGAGCGTCGCGCTGGGGTCATGGGACTTCAGGGCGGCGAGGACTCCCGGGGCGCGGGCGAAGGAGTGGGCGACGGCGAGCGAGCGGCCCCGGGCCTGGTTCTCGCCGCTGTTTCGGGCCTGTAGGACCAGCGCGACGCCCGCGGAGACCACGAGCAGCGCCATGATCGCCAGCAGCAGGGCGAACGCCTGTCCGGCGACACTGCGGGAGCGTAGCGCCGAACCCACCTTCATCTGGCCTTTTTAGCATGTTTAGGGCATTTGCACCGCCGCTGACGGCGTGACCAGGGCCTGCCCCGGCCGCGGCTCACATATTGATCATGTGCCCGGCGAGGCCGTGCACGGCCTCCTTCACCGCCTCGGAGAGGGTGGGATGGGCATGGACATTGCGCGCCACCTCGTGGGCGGTCAGATCCCAGCGCTGCGCCAGCGTCAGCTCCGGCAGCAGCTCGGTGACCTCAGGGCCGATCAGATGGCCACCCAGCAACTCGCCGTGGCGGCCGTCCCCGATCAGCTTCACAAAGCCGGCCGGATCCCCCAGACCCTGCGCCTTCCCGTTCGCGGTGAACGGGAACTTCGCCACCCGGACATCGAAGCCCAGCTCCCGGGCCTGGGCCTCGGTCCAGCCGAAGCTGGCGATCTGGGGCTGACAGAAGGTCGCCCGCGGAATCATCACGTACTCCAGCGCCATGGTCTCCGCGCCCGCGATCGTCTCGGCGGCGACCACGCCCATCGCCTCGGCCGCATGGGCGAGCATCAGCTGCGCGGTGACGTCCCCGACCGCGAAGATATGCGGCACGCTGGTGCGGCAGTACGCGTCGACGGCGATGGCGCCACCGCCGCCGGCAGTTCCAGTCAGACGGACGCCGGTGTTCTCAAGACCGTAGCCGGTGACCCGGGGCCGGAAGCCGATCGCCTGCAGCACCGCCTGGGCCTGCAGCGTCTGCCGCTGGCCACCCGTGGTCACCATGACCTTCACCGAGGGGCCCGCGTCGTTGATCGCCTCGACCCGGGTGGAGGTGAGCACATCGATGCCGAGCCTGCGGTAGCGGCGCGCGAGTTCCGCGGAGACCTCCTCGTCCTCCAGCGGGACGATCCGGTCCAGGAACTCCACCAGCGTCACCCGCACCCCGTAGCTGCGCATGATGTACGCGAACTCGACGCCGATGGCGCCGGCCCCGGCGATGATCACGCTCTCGGGCAGCTCCGGGCTGAGGATCTGCTCCTCGTACGTCACCACCCGCTCGCTGAGCGAGGTGCCGGGCAGCAGATTGGTGACCGCGCCCGTGGCGATCACACAGTGGCCGAAGGTGAGGGTCTCCGTTCCCCCGGCGGTCAGGTCGATCCGCAGCGTATGGTCGTCCGTGAAGGTGCCCCGGCCGTCGTACTGCGGGATCTCGTTCTTCTTCATCAGGTAGTGGACCCCCCTGACGCGCCCGTCGGCGACCTTGCGGCTGCGCTCGTAGGCGGCCTGGTAGTCCAGGATCACCTGCCCGTCCACCCGGATGCCGAAGGTCTGGGCCTCCTTGGTGAACAGATGGACCAGCTCGGCGTTGCGCAGCAGGGCCTTGGAGGGGATACAGCCGATGTTCAGGCACACCCCTCCCCAGAACCGCTCCTCCACGATGGCGACGGACAGACCGAGTTGCGCGGCGCGGATCGCCGCGACATAGCCGCCCGAGCCCGCCCCCAGGACCACGACGTCAAAGTGTGCGCTCATGCGTCGCACCTTAGACAGCAATTCCGGATATAGCAGGACGTACCGCTCTGGACGGAGCCGATAGAGTCAGGACATGGCTTCAGGCATGGCTTCAGACAACGCGCCGGTGCGGGTCGACAGCTGGATCTGGTCCGTACGGCTGACGAAGACGCGGTCGCTGGCCGCCACGGCCTGCCGCGGCGGCCACGTCCGCGTCAACGGGGAGCGCGTCAAGGCCGCCCACGCCGTGCGGCCCGGGGACGAGGTGCGGCTCTTCCACGCCGGGCGCGAACGGATCGTCGTGGTGAAACGCCTGGTGCGCAAGCGGGTCGGGGCGGCCGTCGCGGCCGAGTGCTTCATCGACAACTCCCCTCCCCCACCGCCGCGCGAGGAGCTGGCCGCCGTCGGCCATCGCGACCGCGGCACAGGTCGCCCGACGAAGCGCGACCGGCGCGATATGGAGCGGCTGCGCGGCCACTGAGCGGCCCGGCCACCGCCGCTCAGCGCCATGCGTGCCGAACCGTTTCAGCGCAGGGCGGCGGCGGGCGGGTGCTCGCGCTGTGCGCCGTACGCCAGGAAGTACGCAGGGGCCCGCTTCAGCCAGGGCGCCGCGTTCAGCACCCGCACCATCCCGGGCGGCCGGGACCCGTCGCCGAGCAGGGTGCGGCCGGCCAGCACCGGCTCGATGACCCGGGCGTGGGCGATCCGCTGCAGCGTCTGCGTCGCCGCGGCGGTCGGCCATCTGCGGCGCTGCACCTCGCGCACCTCCCGCAGCCCGACCCCGCCCCCGCCCTCCGCGAGCGGCCCGGCGAGGATGCGGGCGGCGGCCACGGCGTCCTGGACGGCGAGGTTGATACCGATCCCGAACACCGGCGACATCGCGTGTGCCGCGTCCCCGATGCACAGCAGCCCGGGGCGGTGCCAGCGCCGGAGCCGGTCAAGACGTACGTCGAGCAGCTTCACCTCGTCCCAGGACCGCAGGGCATGGGCGCGGTCCGCCAGCCATGGGGCGGCCGCCGCGAACTCGGCCATGAACCGGTCAAGACCGGCCGCGCGCCGGGCCGCGTCGGTGCCCTTGGGGATCAGCGCGGCGCACTGCCAGTACTCCCCGCGGTCGATCATCGCGGTCAGAAAGCGGTCACCGGCGTTCCCCACCAGACCCCGCGGGTCGCCCTCGTGCCGTGGCACCCGGAACCACCAGGCGTCCATCGGGCACGGGAACTCCCGCAGCCCCAGCTCCGGCAGCCGCCTGGCCAGCGATCCCCGGCCGTCGCAGGCCACGGTCAGCTGGGCCCGCAGCTCACCGGTGCTCCCGTCCGCGGTGCGGTAGCGCACCCCCGCGACCCGGCCGCGCTCCATGAGGAAGGAAGTCGCCTCGGTGTTCATCCGCAGCCGGAAGGAGGGCTCCCGCGCGCCCTCGTCGGCCAGCAGATTCAGCAGATCCCACTGCGGCACCATCGCGACGTAGTTGTACTTGACCGGCAGCGCGCCGATGTCGCCCACGGTGAACAGCGAGCGGCCCGGGCCGATGGGCAGCTGGATGGTGTGCACATGACGCTGCGGCAGCGCGGCGAACCGCTCGGCGAGGCCGAGTTCGTCCAGGAGCGACAGCGTGCTCGGATGCACGGTGTCGCCGCGGAAGTCACGCAAGAAGTCACCGTGCTTCTCCAGGACCGTGACCTCCACCCCGGCGCGCGCCAGCAGCAGCCCGAGCACCATCCCGGCCGGCCCGCCGCCCACCACACAACACGTCGTGCGTTCCATCGTCTTTGCTCCCTTCGACTCCAGGCCACGGTATCCGTGGGCATGGCGCGGCCGACAAAGACGTCTCCGGTTGAGTCCCCCGGGCCTCCCGTCCGTATGTCCTCTCGATGGTCCTGCCGGCCCTGCCGGTCCTGACGGCGCGGCGCAAGAGGAGGTCTGTATGGCTGCCGGAACCGATCCCGAACGGCCCACCGGGCGGCAGGTGATCGAGCCGACCCGGATCTTCCGTGCGGTTGCGAAGTCCGACCGGGAGGGCGGCCCGCCGGTCGACGGCTGGATGGAGGACCTTGACCTCTTCCGCCCGCTGGTCGCGGGGACGCCGCCCCGCACGTACGACCTCGGCGACGCGGACACCGAGGAGTTCGACCTCGGTCCGCGGACGGCCACCGAGGCGTCGGCCTCCGCGGCCCCGGACGGCTCAACAGGCTCGACTGACTCTTCCGCCGCGCACGCCGCCCCCGCCGCGCCGCCGTTCTGGCGCCGGTCGCGACCCGCCGCCCTGGCCGCCGCGGGGGCGGTCGGGGCGGGCCTCGCGCTCGCGCTCGTGCTGCTCATCCCCGGCGCCGACGGATCCATCCCCGGCGCCGACGGATCCACCGCGGCGCAGCCGGATCCGGGGAGCGGCACCCCGTCCGGCCGTACGTCGGCCCCCGCCGCGCCCACCGCCTCCGCCGCGCCGAGCGGCGACGGCCAGGGGGGCCAGGGCGAGGCCCAGGGCGCGGTGCTGTCCCTGGGGGACAGCGGTCCCGAGGTCTCCGAGCTCCAGTCCCGGCTGCTGCGGATCCCGGACGTGTACGCGGGCGGTTCGGTCAACGGCCAGTACGACCAGAGCCTCGCCTCCGCCGTGGCCCGCTTCCAGCTGTGGTACGGAATCCGCGGCGACGAGGACGGGGTGTACGGCGACGACACCCGGCGCGATCTGGAGTCCCGTACGCGCGACCTGGAGTCCGGCACCTGAACACCCGGCCGCGCCGGGAGCGCTCACCGCACGGCGGCCGGGTGGCGTCGCGCGCGGTGCGGACGAGCGATCACTTGACGAAGTCCTGGACGACCTTCGGGGGCCAGGAGCCCACTTCGAGCACCCCCATGGAGTAGGCGCGGGAGACGAGGGCGGCCCGGTTGGGGACCCGCAGCTTCCGGAGTAACCGCGTCACGTGGTACTCGACCCCCTGGCGGCTGAGGTAGAGCCGGGACGCCAGCGGGACGGTCGAGACCCCGGCGGCGATGCCTTCCAGGATGCGGGCCTCGATCTCGGTGAGGACCTTCTTGTGCGGGGTGACGACGTCCGCGTCCTCGAAGCCCGCCGCGGAGCGCATCACGACCAGGATCGAGGCGACGCGGGAGGTCTCCCCGCGCACCGGGACGGCCGTGAGCGCGCTGGTGAACGGCGCGCCCTCGGCCGCGAAGGCTACGACATGGGTGGCGAACCGGCGGCGGGTGCCGTCGACGAGCCGGCCGAGCTGATGCCGGAGCGGCTGTCGCAGGCTGGGGTGGGCCAGATCGCAGAAGGCGCGGCCGCACACATCCGCGGAGGAGCCTCCGAACTGCCGGAAGAACTCCTGATTCGCCTGCTGGACGAGCAGGTTGGGGTCGAGGCGGGCCATACACGCACCTGGCTGGTCGAATTGCCCGAGGAGATCGGCGTACTCGAGCTGATCACGTCCTGCGTCGTGGGATATCACTGTGTCTGCGGGCGCGGGAATCGCCAATGGCCTGCCGTCCCTTCAGGGATCCGTTCCCCGGAAATCACGGGAACGAAATGCTGGTCGTGCAATTTGTTATTCCAGTTCGGAGACTAGGTAGCCCCGGACGGGCGAGTCAACGTCCACTGACGGCGCGCCGCAAATCCTGTGGTGCGTACGGCCGATGGTTCGGTCCGCGGGCCACGGTTTCGGTGGTTCGGTTCGGTGTCGCCGCCGGGCACATCGAACCATATCTCAACGCCCTGACCTGGTAAGGAGGTTGCCTCCCCGAGACATGGCGAGCGCCGCGCCGGATACGGGGGCGCAGTCCCCGTACCCCGGGTGCGGGGGCGCCGCGCGAGCCCCTGGGAGCCAGGGCGGCGTCACGGCGAGCGGCGGAGCATTAGCGGCGTTAACTTCCTTTGACCGCCTGCAGCCGCGGCAGGGCGGCGATGAGTTCACGCCGCCCGGATACGTTCAGCTTGCGATAAGAATTCGTCAAGTGCTTCTCGATAGCACGGGATGTGACGCCCAGCTCTCCGGCGATCTCTGAATTGGTGAGTCCCCGGCCGGCCAGGGTCACCACCCGCCGCTCGGTGCGGGTCAGCGCGTCCTCCAGCCGGACGGTGCCGTCCCCGCCGCCGCGGCGGGCCCGTTCGACCAGCCACGGCGCCTCGCATGCGGCGGCCAGCGCCGCCGCCTCCCGCAGCAGGTCCTCGGCCTCCGGACGGCCTTCGAGGCGCCCGCCCAGCTGCAGCAGGGCGCGGGCCAGTTCGAGTTCGTTGGCCGAGCCGCGCAGCACGCCGACCGCCTCGCGCAGCAGGTCCTCGCCCGACTCGCCGCCCAGCAGCATGCCCTTGAGCCGCAGTGCCCGGCCCATGGCGACCGGGGCGCCCCACTCCTCGGCCCGCAACCGGTCCTCTTCGGCGAGCGCGAGCGCCGAGCGGGGGTCGCCAAGACGCTGGTACAGGCCGGCCGCGCGCAGCCGCCAGGGGAACAGCACCGGGTTGCGCCAGCCCGCCGACTCCAGCCGGCGGCCGCAGGCCATCAGGGTCTCCACGGCGGCGGCCCAGCGGCCGCGGTGGGCGTCCACGGACGCGCCGAGGAACTGCACCGCCACCGCCAGGGGCAGACAGGAGGAGCTGCGCCGCGATGCCTCGTCCAGCACCCGCTCGCTCAGCGCGGGGTCGCCGATCTCCAGGGCCGTACGGACGAGCGCGATGGTGGCCGCGAGGCCGAGTTCCTGCCAGTGAGCGTCGGACAGCCGCAGGGCGCGATCGGCATGGGCGTGGGCCAGGGTCGGCCGGCCGCGCGCCATGAGCACCATCGCCTGCTCGAGGTGGCCGAACCCATCGGCGATGGTGCCGACCGTGACGTCAGCGCGCGACCGGCCGATCCGCTGCTCGACGGACAGCCAGGAGCCGACGGCGTCCACGGAGTCGGCGGCGACCAGCGCGACGGTGGCCAGCGGCAGCGCGGAGTACACCCGCGCCGACGCGACCGGTTCGCGCTCCAGAAGGCGCATCGCCAGCCGGGTGACCTCGTCCGCGGGCAGTCTGCAGGTGAGTGTGGCGGCGCTGACCAGCACCGCCACCAGTTCGCGCTCGGCGGCCGTGGCCGTCGGCGGCTCCTCCCCCATCCCGTACAGCCGCTCCACCGCCGAGGTCAGCTCCGCCGGATCGTCGATGCCGCTCTGGCGCAGCCGCGCCTCCAGCCGCAGGGCCATCTCGCGCGCCGCTCCCCCCAGCGCGTCCGGCGGGCCGAGCTCGTCGGCGACCTGCCGCAGCAGATCGACGGCGGAGGGCCGCAGCAGGCCCATGACGGCCGGGGTGAGCCGCAGCGCCGCGGCGGCCCGGTGGCCGGGCGTGGGGAGCAGCGGGATCGCCTGGGAGATATGGCGTTCGCACGCCACCGGGTCGAGGCCGCGCTCCGCGGTGGCCAGGTCGATCAGCAGCCGCGACCGGCCCTCACCCGCCAGGGAGGCGTCCAGCAGGGCGCGCCGCAGATAGCGTACGGCGACCTCGGGGGCGCCCCGGCGCAGCGCGACGTCCGCGGCGGCCCGCAGCACGCCGACCGACCAGGCGTGGCGGGAGGTGACGCCCGCCATCAGCTGGGCGGCGACCTGTTCGTCGGAGCGCCCGGCGCGGTACAGCAGCTCCGCCGCGTGATCGTGCAGCCACTCCCGTTCCGCGACGGACAGCGACGACTGGACGGCGTCCGCCACGACGGGGTGGACGAACCGCGGCTCCCGCTCGTCGGCGGCCAGCCCCAGTGCGTGCAGGTCGCGCAGCGCCGCCGCGTAGTCGATCGGGTCCAGGCCGGCCAGCCGGGGGACGAGCGCGGGGTCGCCCGGTTCGCCGAGGGCCGCGATCGCGGCGGCCAGCCGGCGTACCGGCTCAGGCTGCAGACGTACGCTCCTGGCCAGCCGCTCGCGCAGGTCCGCGGGGCGCGCCGCGCGGACCGCGCCGGCCCGGTCGGCGGTCGGCCGGTGACCGGCGGCCGCCAGGTCCAGCAGCACAGCGGTCAGCGACAACGGGCTGCCGGCGCAGGTCTCGTGACAGGCCCGGATGAACTCCTCGTCGCCCGGCTCGCCGAAGTGGTCGCGGATCAGCGCCGCGGTGCCCGCGGACGACAGCGGGCGGGGGCGCAGCCGGTGTGTCGCGGCCTCGACGACCTCGCTCAGCAGGGGGTGCCGGGCGCGGGGTTCCCCGTCGCGCAGGGTGCACACCACGACGGCGCGCAGCCCCCGCAGCCGCTTGGCCAGGTAGGCCAGCCAGCGCAGCGATGGGGTGTCCACCCATTGGAGGTCGTCGACCAGGATCAGCAGCGGGCCGTCGGCGCTGACGCTTTCCAGCAGTGAAAGCAGGCCGCTGAGGGCCGGTTCGTAGGCGGCGGTGGGGCGGTCACCGGCGACGGCGGGGCGGTCACCGGCGGGCATGTCCTCATCGGCGAGGGCCAGGTTGGCGAAGCACGCGCTCTCGCGCGTCCAGCGTTCGCTCAGCTCCCCGGTGGCGCCCGCGAGCAGGCTGTCGAACAGCTGGCGCACCACGCCGAAGGCGAAGTCCTGTTCCACCGGCGCGGCGTTGGCGCGCAGCACCCGCACGTCCGCGGCCTCGTTCACGGCTCGCGCGGCCAGTCGCTGGAGCAGCGCGGACCGGCCGATGCCGAGCGGGCCGGTCAGCAGGACGAGGGACGGCCCGCCCTCGCGGGCGGTCCGTAACGCACCGGAGATCTGGGCCAGTTCGGCGCCCCGCTCATGCAACATCCGTGTCGTAGCCCTCCATCGAGCGCACCATCTCGCGCAGTTCGGCCCGGCCGCTGATCCGCAGCTTCTTGTACGCCCCGCTCAGCCGCAGCTCCACCGTGCGGGTGGTGACCGAGAGCATGTCGGCGATGTCCCGGTTGCCGTGTCCGAGGCCCGCGAGGGTGGCGGTGCGCCGCTCGACGTCGGACAGCGCGGCCCAGGCGGGGTGCAGTCCGCGGACCGCGGCCGACGGCAGCCGGCCCAGCCGCTGGGCGAGTGCGCGCGCCCGCGCGGCCGGTCTGCTGTCGGGCTGGGCCGAGGTGAGCCGGGACACCTCGGCGATCAGGGGCTCCGCGGCCCGCCGCCGCCCCGCGTCCAGCTCCACGGTGGCCAGCTCCATCAGCGCCCCGATGTAGGCCATGTTGGCGGGGGTGGCCTGGAGGGTACGCACGGCCTCGCGCAGTCTGGCGGCCCGTCCGTCGCGGACCACCCGTCCGATGCCCAGTTCGGCCCAGCCGATGGCGCTCGGCGCGCCCCAGCGCCGGGCCAGCGCGAGCTCTTCGCGGCTGAGCCGGTGTGCCTCCTGGTCGTGGCCGAGCGCATGGCAGGCCCGGGCGGCCATGGAACGCCAGGGCAGCAGGGCCGGGTTGACGTACTGGAGGCGCAGCAGCCGTCGGCCGGCGGCGAGCAGCAGATCGATCGCTTCGGCCGGTTTGCCGTCGGCGATGTCCACCAGGGCCCTGGCGAACAGCAGATGGGCCCCCGCCATGGTGTTCCACGACGCGTCGGGGTCGGGCAGGGCCATGAGCGCCGCGGTCTGCCTGCGGTCGCCGCTCTCCAGCGCGACGAGGATCCGTACGGCCCGCGCGTAGGGGGCGTAGAGGGGGTGCAGATGGGTGTGCGGCAGGGCGCGCTCGGCGGCGGCGACATCGCGCTCGGCGAGATCGGGCCTGCCCCGGCGCAGGTTCATATCGCCGCGCCCGGTCAGTACCAGCGAGGCGGCGGCGCGGGCATGGCCGCGCCGGGCCTCGGTGAGCAGCTCGTCCAGCCGCAGCCCGGCCTCGTCCGTCTCGTCTGCCAGGCACAGCGCCCGGCACGCCGCCAGCCGGGGCAGCAGCAGCCCGCCCTCGTCGGCGGGGCCGGCGAAGGCGCTGCGAGCCAGCGCTCTGGTGGTGAGCAGGTCCTCGCCGAGCAGGGCCAGCTGCCAGGCGCGCGCCCCGGCCTGGGCGGGTGAGGACGGGTGGGCGGGGAGCGGGGGGACCTCGTGCAGCAGCAGGTCGGTGTCATCGTGGCGGCCCAGTTCGGCGAGCCAGAACAGGGCGGTCAGGGCGCTGCGTTCACCGCCCCGCGCGGCGGGCAGCGCCTCCGTCAGCGCCCGGCGTACGACATCGGAGCCGCCGCGGGCCAGCGCCAGGTCCGCGGCGCGCAGCCGTGCCGCGGCGAGCTCCGCGCCCGGTGACCGAAGGATCTCGGCGAACCGTCGGTCCCCGGCCTCCGGTGCCTCCAGCACCTCGGCCGCGGCCAGCCGAAGGCTCAGCCAGGTCCGCTGCTCGCGGTCCAGCGGCTCCTCCAGCGCGCGGGCCAGGCAGGCGACCGCCCGGCCGTGGTCGGCGGCGCGCAGCGCGGCGGCGCCGGCGCGGCGCAGTACGTGGACGGCCCAGGGCGCCCCGATCGGGCGGGCGGTGAGCAGCAGCCGGGCGATGTCCGCGTCGTCCACGGCGGCCCGGTGGGCGAGTTCCGCCGCGCGCGCGTACAAGTCGGCCCGCTCGTCGGCGGGCATCTCCTCCAGCACCCGGGCCCGCACCTCCGGGCCGGTCAGCCGCAGCGCCGCGCCGGGGCCTGGTGCGGTGAGCCCGGTCGCCTCCAGCGTCTCGCGCAGCCCCGCCTCGTACTCCGGGCGCGGCCGGGCGAGCGTGCGGACGAGGGGGAAGTCCAGCAGGTCGCCGCAGACGGCGAGGGCGCGCAGCGCCGCGACCGCCGGGGCGGGCAGACCGCGCAGCGTGCGGGTGGCGTGATCGGCGGTGGCGGCGGCCGCGATCGCGCGCAGTTGGGGCACCCGGTCGTCGGCCGGTTCATGTCCGGTGTCGGCGAAGCGGCGCAGCGCGTCGTGGAGCACCGTCGGGTTGCCCCCGGTGGTCTCGGCCGCCACCGCGGTGAACCGGTCCTGCCCCTGGCCGCCGCACACCAGGGTCACCGCGGCGGCGACCTGGGCGGGGCCCAGCGGCGGTAGCGCCAACCGGGACACGGCGAACGGCAGCGGGGAACCGACGAGCGACAGCGGGGAACCTGCAATGGGCCCCGAGAGGGCATCGGTCAGCGATACGGGACCGATGGCGCCGGCCAGCACCACGATCGGCGCCCCGGGCAGCCGCCGCACCAGCGCCTGGAGCCAGTGCAGCGAATCGGGGTCCAGCCACTGCAGATCCGCCACGGCCAGCAGCGTCGGCCGGTCGCACGCCGATCGCAGCAACTCGGCCAGGCCCGGGAACGGCCCGTCGCGCCCGGACGGGCCCTCGGATACGGCATCGGTGGACACGGTGTCGGCGGATGTGGTGTCGGCGGGCGCGGTGTTGGCGGGCAGGCCCAGCAGTTGGGTCACCGCCGCGTACGGCAGATCGCTCTCGCCGGGGGTGCCCCGGGCGCGCAGCACGCGCAGACCGCGGTCCTCGGCGAGCCCGGCCGCCCACCGCAGCAGCGCGTTCTGCCCGAAGCCCGCCGTACCGCTGAGGGTGACCACCGCCGGGCGCCGCGCGGCCAGGCCGCTGACGGCCTCGGCCAGAACCTCTTGTTCAGGTTCGCGCCCGAGGAGCGGGAGGCCGGGGGGGTGCATGGCGCGCACTATACACCGCGTTTATAGTCGGGGTGAACCCGGACGACGGGGCTCACCGCTCAGCGCCTGCCGCGGGACGCGGAGACCCAGGCGGGCGCCTGGGTGCCCGGGGCGGTCGGGGAGCGCAGCGCGGCGCCGAGCTCGGCGCGCTGGCTGACGCTCAACTTGCGGTAGACGCCGGTCAGATGCATCTCCACGGTGCGCACCGTGACGAACAGCGACTCCGCTATCTCGCGGTTGCCCGCCCCGGCCGCGGCGAGATTGGCGACCGTACGCTCCATACCGGTCAGCAGATCGACCGGCGAGGTGGTGATCTCCCGCATCCGCCCGCCGGAGGCCACCAGCCGCCGCCGGGCCTCCCGGGCGAGCGCGAGCGCCCCGCAGCGCCAGGCGAGGTCGGCGGCGGTCCGCAGATGCTCCCGGGCACCGCGCGCGTCGTCCGCCTCCAGCAGCGCCCCGCCCAGCAGATACTCGGCCCGGGCGTGCTCGGCCCGGGCGGGCGACCGGGACAGCAACTCGACCGACTCGGCGAGCAGTTCGACACCCGGACGCCCCTGGGTGGTCACCCCCCGGGCGAGCGCGGCCAGCCCCAGCGCACGGGAGGTCCCCCAGCGGCGGGCCAGCCCGGCGCCCCACTCGACGAGATCCCCGGCCTCCTCGGGGCGTTTGAGGTCCGCGAGCAGACAGGCCGCCTCGGCCCACCAGGGCGCGAACGCCGGGTTGGTGATCCCCGTCTCCTCCAGGGACCTGCCACAGTCGAGGAACAGGCCGAGCGCGGTCTCGCTGTCGCCCAGCGCCCACCGGGCCCGCGCCCGCGCCATCAGATACCAGTGGTACTCCATCACGAAGCCGTCCAGGTTCGGCCGGGCGATCCGCTCAAGCAGCGCCTCGGCCCGCTCCGGATCACCGCGGTCGACGAGCGCGGTGGCCAGCGCCGTCTGCGGCATGGTCACATTGCCGCTCCACCGCTCATCAGCGATGATCTCCACCGCCGTCTGGGCGTCGGCCAGGGCGTCGGGGATCTCGCCCATCGTGTGCAGCATCACGGAACGGGTGGAAAGACCGAGCACATACGTCCACACCGCCGCGTTCTCCTGGCTGTAGCGCAGCGAAAGGTCCAGCGCCTCCAGCGAGCCCTGGGCGTCGTCGGCGAGGCCGAGGGTAAACGCGGAGAAGATCAGCGGCAGGGTGCCGGTCGCGGCGTCCGACACCCGCTGCGCACGCCGGGCCTGACGCACCGCCCGTTCCGCCGAGCGCCCGTCCATCGCCGTCAGCACGCTCATCATGGCCAGCGTCTGGCGCTGCGCCGGGGTGTCCCCGGCGGGGGCGGCCGTCCGCGCGAAACGGCCGCGGACGGCGGCGATCGTCGCCTTCTCGTCGCACCCGGTGATCAGCAGCACCGACTGGACGAGGGCGCGCAGTTCGCGGTCCGCCGGGTCGGGGTCGGCCCCCAGCTCGGCCTCCAGCGCGTCCAGGACCTCGCCGAGCACCCGTACGGCGGCGGGCGCCTGCTGCACGGTCAGGCAGACGAACCCGAACTGCACGGCGAGGGTGGCCTTCACCCGTACGTCCTCGGCCAGCGCCAGCGCCTCCGCCAGCAGCGCGATGGCCTCGGGCGGGTTGATCTCCGCCAGCGATCTGGCCAGTTGGGCGCGCGCCGACACGCTGTGCGGCTCCGCCTCCAGGACCCGGTACAGATAGCGGATCGCCGCCTCGGGGGCGCCCCGGGTCTCCGCCCCCGCCGCCGCCTCCCGCAGGACCCGCCGCATCCAGGGCTGGTCCACCACGGGCACCAGCAGAAGCTGGCCCGCGACCTCCTCGGCGGGCCGCCCCGCGTCGCTGAGCAACAGGGCCGCCCTGGCCCGCAGCTCGCCCAGCTCCTCGGTCGCGGACGAGTCGAGCACCGCCGAGCGCACCACGTCATGCGCCAGGTCCACCCGGTCGGGGGCCACCACCTCGGCGCCCCGCAACACCGCCACCGCCTCCTCCACCAGCGCGACGGGTACCCCGGCCAGCGCCCCGACGTGCTCCCCGTCCTCCTCGCCGAGCACCGCGATCGCGGTGGCCACATCGCGCACCCAGGGGGCCAGCCGGCCCATCAGAGCGCGTACGGAAAGCGCGACCACGCCCTGGCCCACTTCGGCGACCGCACCCAGGCTCTTCTCGTCCGGCGAAGCCCCCATGGACCGCAGTTCGCTGAGCAGCTTGGCCAGCATCAGGGGGTTGCCCCCGGAGACGGCGGCGGCGCGCTCGACGAAGGCGGTGTCGAGGACATGGTCGGGTGTCGGGAAGACCCGCCCGACCATCTCCCCGACCCCGTCGTCGGTCAGCGGCTCCAGACGGATCGCCGTGGAGCGGGACTGGGCCGCGATATCCGCGAGCGCGCCTGGGGCGGCCGGTTCGGCCTCGGTGCGCTGGGCCAGCACCACCAGCAGCGGCAGATCGTCCGCGCGGCGCAGCAGGAAGTCGATCCAGCGCAGCGACCGCTCGTCGCACCAGTGGGCGTCGTCCAGGACCAGCACCAGCGGGCCGCGCGCCGTCAGGTTGACCGTGAGCCAGTAGAGCCCGTGGAGCACGGGATAGACGGTCGCGGCCGTACCCGGCTCCTCCTCGGCCGGGGCGGGCCGCAGGGCGGGCAGCGCACGGCCGGCGCTGCCCTTCAGCAGCGGGGACTCGTGAACGCCTTCGTCCCCGGACTCGGTGAGCCCCAAGCTGCCGAACAGGGCCCGTACGCCGCCGTAGCCCGCGTTGGTCACGACCTCGCCGCACCGGCCATGGAGCACCGTCATGCCCTGGCACGCCCCGCCGTTCACAAAGGCGTGCAGCAAAGTCGTCTTGCCGATACCGGCCGGGCCGGAGAGGATCACAAGACCGGCGCGCCCGGAGCGCGCCGCCTCGGCATGATCACTCAGCGCCGCCAGTTCATCGGCGCGCCCGATTAAGGTGCCTGGTAACCAGGAGTTGTCGGTCCGGTCCATCACAGTAGCTCCCTCACGCCCCAACTCGCTGCGATAAGCCGGAAAGTGTGCTACTCACTGCGATGGTGAGACTACACGAGTGATACAAAGGTGATCAACCAATACGACAGTGATTGGTGATGTCCCACGGAATCGGTGTTCGCGCTACAGCGGGTGCGGGCATGTCGAGGCCCGGGGACGGAAGTCGCGGTGGAGGGCACTCACCTTCCGGTCCCCGGGCCGTTTCGGCATCACGGAGTGCGCGTATGCGCTGTAGCGTCCGATGGCATCTCCTTTCGTCGTAGGGTCAGATGTCGGCGTGCCGATGTTGGCCGGCGCCGGGGCGGACGTGCAGTTCGAACCACACGGTCTTGCCCGTCCCGGTCCGGTGGCTGCCCCATGAGCGGGCCAGCAGATCGATCATGTAGAGGCCTCGGCCGCCCTCGTCGTCCTCGCATGCCTGGCGCGACTGCGGAAGCGTGGGGTCGGCGTCCTCCACCTCACAGCGCAGGGTGCCGTCCGCGGGACACAGGCACAGCGTCATCCGGACCGCCCCGCCGGTATAGCGCAGCGCGTTGGTGACCACCTCGCTGACCAGCAGTTCGGCGTCGTCCGCCGATCCCGCGAGCGCCCATACGGCCAGCTGCGAGAGGACCAGCCGACGGGCGCTGGGCACCGAGGAGGGATGGCGCGGCAGCACCCAGGAGATCCCGCGGTCGGCGACACGGGCACCCCGCCGCGCCGGGCGGCGGAAGGTGCCTGGCTCCGAGGCCAGGGCCACTGTGGAGGCGTTCATGCGGCCTGGTCCGGACAGCTACGAGGGGCCGGGATGACGCGTCCGTCGGGGAGCAGTTCACCCGTGTCCGCGAAGATCACCACGCCATTGCACAGCAGGCTCCACCCTTGTTCGGGGTGGGTCGCCACGAGACGCGCCGAGTCGTGGTCCGTGGCGTCGGCGGGCGGACAGGGGGGCTGATGATCACACATGGCTGGAGCCTTCGATCTTCCGCCGACTTCCGGCGGAATCCGGAATCGAGACGACCACCAGCATGCGTCCGGGCGGATCTCCCGGGGAGGGGAGAAATCCCCGCATGGGTACCCGATCCGCGGCTGTGGAGCGCCGTCCCCGCGGTCGCGCGGCCCGGGCGCGCCGCGAGATCCCCTCGGCCCCGCGCCGCGCGGGCCCCGGTGGCCGTGGCCCAGAAGGCGCCCCCGCGATCCCGATCACCCCCGGCCACCGTCCGGCAGGGACATCTCCCCACCCAGCTCCCCTGTCGTCTCCTGGCCGCCTCCGCACGACGGCCGGTGTACGCACCGGCTCACGCACCGGCCGAGGCCGCGCGACGGCCGTGAGGGCGGAGGCGGGGCGGGTCGTGCAGGGCGGTGGCCGCCGCCTCGTCGGCCGTCAGCCGGGCCCCCGCCCGGTACGCGGCGGCGTACGCGCGGGTCCCCAGGTCCGTACGGAGCCGGGTGGCGACCTCGTCGTGTACGGCGGCCAGGTGCCGGAACCCCGAGGGTGAGGCGCCCAGGGAGCTCCACATCGCGTCCGCCGCGCCCATCAGCCGCGCGCCGTGCCCGGGCTGCCCGCCGAAGGCCGCGGTCCAGGCCAGCACCTCGAGGCACAGCGCCATCCCCCACCCGTCGCGCACCACCCAGCGGGTCCGCAGGGCGTCCCGTACCAGCGCGGTCGCGCGCCGCCGGTCGCCGCTGTGCCAGGTGTGCAGGCCGAGCGCCCACAGCGCGTACGAGCGGGCCCACTGGGCCCCGGCGGCCTCGCACAGCGCCAGGCACTCCTCGCCGTAGACCGCCGCGCGGGCGTCGCCGGACAGGGCGCAGGCCATGGTCAGCTGGTAGAGGGCCGTCATCATGCCGTTGCGGTCGCGGGCCGCGCGGTGGCCCTCCAGCGCCTTCTCGATGAGGCGGATCGCCCGCGGGAAGTCGCCCTCGTACAGCGCGAGGGCGCCGCGGTGCTGGGTGGCGCGGACCAGGGTGGGCTCGTGCCCGAGCCGCAGGGCCAGCTCCCGGCATTCGTCGAGCCGGGGCAGCGCCGAGGCCGTGTCCCCCTGGAGTGCCGCGAGCCACGCGTCCACCCACAGCGCCGTGCCGCGGGCCGCGCTGTCCTCGGGGGCGAGCCACAGCGCCTGTTCGAGCCAGTGGCGGCCCTCGGCGAGGCTGCCGCCGCAGATCCAGTGGGGCCACAGCCCCGCGGCTATCTCCAGCCCCGCGCGGGCCTCGCCGGGCTCGGCACAGCAGAACTCCAGGGCCGTACGGAGGTTCGCGAGCTCGCCGCGCAGCCGGGTCAGCCACTCCTCCTGCCGCGCGGTGAGCCACTGCCCCTCGGCCTCACGCACCAGGGCGCGATACCAGTCGCGGTGGCGCCGCCGCAACGCGGCCACCTGCCCGTATCCGGCCAGCCGCGCCCGGCCGTACCGCCGGATCGTCTCCAGCAGCCGGTAGCGGACCTCGTCGCCGCGCTCCTCCCGCACCAGAATCGACTTGTCGACCAGCCCGGCCACCAGGTCGAGCACGTCCTCGCGCTCGACGCCGTCGCCGGCGCAGACCTCCTCCGCCGCCGGCAGGCCGAAGTCCCCGGCGAACACCGACACCCGGGCCCACAGGGTCCGCTCGGCCGGGGAGCACAGGTCGAAGCTCCAGTCGACGGCCGCGCCCAGGCTCTGGTGGCGGGCGCGGGTCGCACCGGCTTCCCCCGCCGCGGGCTCCCCCGCCACGGGCTCCAGCCACTGGTCCAGCTGGTCCAGGACCTGATCGGGGCTGAGGGTCCGCAGCCCGACCGCGGCCAGTTCGATGGCCAGCGGGAGGCCGTCGAGCCGCCCGCACAGCAGGGCCACGGCGTCGCCGTTGTGCGCGTCGAGGGTGAACGAGGGCGACACCCGCGCCGCGCGGGCGACAAAGAGCTGGACCGCCGGGGAGCGGGCCAGCGTCTGGGGGCTGTGCCGTCGGTGCGGCTCGGGCACGGGCAGCGAGGGCACCCACAGGACCGCCTCCCCCTCCACCCGCAGCGGCTCGCGGCTGGTGACCAGCAGACACAGCCGAGGCGCCCGGCGCAGCAGGCGGTCGGCGAGCAGCGCGCAGGGCTCGATCAGGTGCTCGCAGTTGTCGAGGAGCAGCAGCGCCCGCTTGTCGCGCAGATGGTCGCCCAGCACCTCCACCGCGGACCGGGCGGCCTGGTCGCGCAGCCCCACCGCGCTCGCGACGGTCTGCGGGAGCAGGCTCGGGTCCTCCAGCGCGGTGAGCTCGGCGGTCCACACGCCGTCCGGGAAGTCCCCGCGCACCAGGTCGGCCACGCCGAGCGCCAGCCGGCTCTTGCCGACCCCCGCGACGCCGGTCAGGGTGAGCAGCCGGGTACGTCCGAGCAGCCTCCGGGCTTCGGTCAGCTCGTTCGCTCGCCCCACCATACGGCTCAAATGACGCATTAATGCCATTCTCCCCATTTCATGCCGACCTAACGCAATGTCCCCCGGGGCCCCGCACGCCCCGGAAACCCCTGGGCATAGCCTGGAAGCGTCGGCCCGGTCGCGCGAGGCCCGAGGGCCGGGACTGGTTCGAGGCATCCATGAGCGCGGTGGTATCAGGCACCTCGAACGGTCGGCACACCGGAAGGCTGCCGGCCGAGGTGACGAGCTTTGTGGGACGTCGGCATGAAACGGCCGAGGTCAAGCGGATGCTGTCCGCCTCACGGCTGGTGACCCTGACCGGCGTGGGCGGGGTCGGCAAGACCCGGCTGGCGCTACGGGTGGCCGAGGACGCGCGCCGGGCGTTCCCGGACGGGGTGTGGCTGGTCGAGCTGGCCGCGCTGGCCGACCCCGGGCTGCTGGCGCAGAGCGTGAGCGAGGCGCTGGAGCTGCGGGACCACTCCTCCCGGCCCGCGGTCGAGGCTCTGGTCGACCATCTGCGCGACAAGCAGGCGCTGATCCTGCTGGACAACTGCGAGCAGCTGGTCGAGGCGTGTGCGCTGCTCACCGGCCGGCTGCTGCGCGAGGCCCCGCGGCTGCGCGTCCTGGTCACCAGCCGGCAGGCGCTGGGCACGGCCGGTGAGCAGACGCTGCCCGTCCCGGCGCTGGCGCTGCCGGACGCCGAGGGCCCCCGGCTGTCCGTCGCGGCCCTGGCGCAGTGCGACGCGGTGCGGCTGTTCGTGGAGCGGGCCGGCGCCATCCTGCCCGGGTTCACCGTCACCGAGGCCAACCGGGACGCGGTGGAGGGGGTCTGCCGCCAGCTGGACGGCATTCCGCTGGGCATCGAGCTGGCGGCCGTACGGCTGCGGGCGCTGTCCGTACAGCAGCTGCTCGACCGGCTGGACGACCGGTTCCGGCTGCTCACCACGGGCTCGCGGGCGGTCCTGCCGCGGCACCAGACGCTGCGGGCGCTCGTCGACTGGAGCTATGACCTGTGCACCGGCAAGGAGCAGCTGATGTGGGCCCGGATCTCGGTGTTCGCCGGGAGCCTGGACCTGGAGGCGGCCGAGGCGGTGTGCGGCGGGGACGGGATCGACCGCGACGAGGTCCTGGACCTGGTGGCAGGTCTGGTGGACAAGTCCGTGCTGATCCGGGAGCAGCACCCGGAGGAACACCTGGCGGCGGTGCGCTACCGGATGCTGGACACCCTGCGCCACTACGGCCGGGAACGGCTCGCCGCGGCCGGGGAGGAGGCGGAGCGGCTGCGCCGCCACCGGGACTACTACCAGCGGCTGGCGGCCACGGCGCGCGCCGAGCTGTTCGGCCCCTCGCAGGTGCCGTGGTTCACCCGGCTCCAGCAGGAACACGCCAATCTGCGCGCCGCGCTGGAGTACAGCTTCGCCGAGCCCGGGCAGGCGGCGGCCGGGCTCGGCATCGCGACCGATCTGCTCTACCACTGGATCACCAGCTACTACCTCACCGAGGGACGCGGCTGGCTGGACCGGGGCCTGGTCCTGTGCCCCGAGCCGACCGAGGCGCGCGCCCGCGCGCTGTGGACCGATGGCTGGCTGGCCATCATCCAGTCCGATATCGACGCGGCCGCCGCCATGCTGGACGAGTGCCGGGAGCTCGGCGCCCGGCTGCGGCAGGAGGCGATCCTCGGCTATGTCGCGCTCTACTCCGGGATGATCGCCATGTGCCGGGGCGACACCGAGTCGGCGATCGAGTTGTACGAGGAGGCCGTGGCGCGCCATCGCGCCGCCCACGATCCGGTGGGCCTCGCGCTCGCCCTGATCCGGCTCTCCCTGGCGCATTCGTTCCTGGGTGACTCGCCGCGCGCCATCGCGGTGGGCGAGGAGTCGCTGGCGGTGTGCGACGCATACGAGGAGGGCTGGCACCGGGCGTACGCGACGATGGCGCTCGGCGTCGAGGTGTGGCGCCAGGGCGACCACGAGCGCGCGGCCGCCCTGGAGCGGGAGAGCCTGAACTTCAACCGCTCGCTGGACGACCCGCTGGGGGTCGGGGTCAATCTGGAGGTGATGGCCTGGATCTCGGCCGCGCAGAGCCAGTACCAGCGGGCAGCCAGACTGCTGGGCGCCCTGCGGAACATCTGGCACCACATCGGCGCCCCGCTGTCGGGTTACGGCCACCTCGTCCGCTACCACGAGGGCTGTGAGGCGGACACCCGCCGGTCGCTGGGCAAGCAGGCGTTCCAGGCGGCCGTGAAGGAGGGCGCCCGGCTCTCCTACGACGAGGCGCTGGCCTACGCGCTCCAGGACCAACTGCCCACCCGGGCCCCGGCCGGCGAGGGTGAGCAGCCCTCTCCGCTGACGCCGCGGGAGACCGAGATCGCACGTCTGGTGGCGCGGGGGCTGAGCAACAAGGAGATCGCGGCCGCGCTGGTGATCGCCCAGCGCACCGCCGAGGGTCATATCGAGCGCATTCTGAGCAAGCTCGGGTTCAATTCCCGGGCTCAGGTGGCAGTCTGGGTAGCCGGACAGAACCGGTCCGAACAGGATGTTGAGGCGGAATGATAACCGCTCACTTGTTCCCGTGTCCCGAACTTCTCAAACACCCCACGAAAATGCTCAGTAGACCAACGTCTGCGGGATCATGCAGCAGGCTCTGGAGACAGAGCAGCAACGGTCGTGTCCGCACGGCCCCGTGACCGAGGAGGTCCTGCTGTGACTGTTGCCGCAGTCGGCAATTCCGGGAATGCCATGGAACTGTTCCGTGGCACCAACCACAGCCCGTCGTATTTCTCGCTCTCCCGCGCGGGAGTGGGACAGGACGTCGTCGACTTCTGCATCCCCTGCAACCCGTACTTCCCCACGCCCGCGATGTTCGCGGTGCTGGCGGTCCGGCTGCGGGACATCCTCACGTACTACCCGAGCTCCGCGGACACCATCACCGCCGAGCTGGCCAGCCTGCTCGGCCTGCAGCCGCAGACCATGGCGATGGGCAACGGCTCGACCGAGCTCATCACCTGGATCGACCATCTGCTGGTCAAGGAGAGCCTGGCGGTGCCGATCCCCACCTTCGGCCGGTGGACCGACCAGCCGATGGAGACCGGCAAGCGCGTCGACATGTTCCAGCTCCCGGAGATGGACGGCTTCCGGCTCGACCCGGACGCCTTCGTCTCCTTCGTGAGGTCGAGGGGTTCGCGGGTCGCGGTGATCTGCAACCCCAACAACCCCGACGGCGGACTGCTGCCCCGGCACGCCGTCGTCGCCATGATGGATGCCCTCGCCGATCTCGACCTGGTCGTCATCGACGAGTCCTTCCTGGAGTTCGCCGACTCGGAGGCGTATCCGAGCGTCGTGGACGAGGCGGTGCTGCGGCCCAATGTCATTGTGCTGCGCAGCCTCGGTAAGAACTTCGGGCTGCACGGCGTCCGTTTCGGCTATCTGGTGGCCAATCCGGCGCTGGCCGTCCAGATCCGCTCCCGGCTACCCAAGTGGAATCTCAACTCCTTCGCCGAGGTCATCGTCTTCATGCTGAAGCGATACCAGCCGGAGTACGCGCAGAGCCTGCGCATGCTCAGCCGTGACCGGCAGGAGATGACCGCCCAACTGGCCAATCTGCCCGGGCTGACGGTCTATCCCTCCCAGGGCAACTTCGTCTTCGTCAAGCTCCCGGAGGGCGCGGACGGCGCCCAGGTGCGCGACCGGCTGCTGTCCGAACACGGCGTGCTGGTCCGTGAATGCGGCAACAAGCTGGGCAGCAGCAGCCAGTTCATGCGGCTGGTGGTGCGCTCCCAGCCGGATGTGCAGCGACTGCTGACCGGGCTGAGCACGGTGCTGTACGGCACGGCCTGGTACGCCCCGCAGCCCTCCCTCGATCAGCAGCCGTCCTACGCGCTGGAGCAGCCCTCGTACGCCCTGCCCCAGCAGCCGTCGTACGCGCTGGAGCAGCCCTCGTACGCCTCCTACGCCCTGCCGCAGCAACCCTCGTACGCGCTGCCGCAACCGGTGACCGAGCTCCAGATGCTGCTCGCGTCCGCGCAGCAGCAACAACAGCAACAACAGCAACAGCCGCAACCGGCCCTGTACCCCGCCACCCCGCTCCTGACGGCACAGGACACCTACGGGGGCTACGCGGGGCAGCAGGCGATGGCCGCGGCCTATCCGCAGCCCCAGGCACAGCCCATGGCCGAGCTGACCCCCGCCGCGTACACCCCAGCCGGCCAGATGCCGCTCTACCAGTCCCAGCAGACGACGGGCGCCTACGCCCGGCTGCAAGCCATGCAGCAGGCCCTGCAGCAGGCGCCGCAGTCGCTGCAGGAGGTGCAGGCGCCGCAACCGAGCGCGCCGCAGCCCGCACAGCCCGCGCGGCCTGTGCAGACCGCGCAGCAACAGCCCTCGGGTGGCGGCCGGATGACGGTCTACGCGCCGGACCCGGCCGCCGTCGCGGGGGACATGTCGATGGACGACACGCTCATCTACATGCCGACGGTCGTCACCGACTCCGCCCCCGACCCGGCCCCGGCCGCTCCGGCCGAGGCCACTCCGCCCGCCCCGCTGCCCTCCATGGACAGCGACGACCCGCCCGGCGGGGGCACCATGCGCCGCTATCCGCGGCCCGCCGCGTATCTGCGGACCGACAACGGTTCCTGACGGCGGGTACGGGGACTCCGGGGTCCGTCCGGCTGGACGGACCCCGGACGGGTGGGGCCGGATTCCCGACGGGTTGGGCGCCGGGCGGGCCGCGTCCTCTGACGCGACCGCCGGAAGGTTACGGACCCGGCCGGGCCGGCCAGGTCGGGGAGACTCCGGCGACCGCGCAGACGGCGATATGCAGCACCAGCGGATGGGTGTAGGGCACGGTGCCCTCGGGCCGGTGGATCAGCCGGGGCGCCTCGGCCACCGGATCCGGCCGCCCCGGCGGCGCGTCGGACACCACCGCGCCGACCGAATACAGAGCGATAGCGGGCCAGTTGAGCCCACAGTCCGACCGCGGCGGAACGATCCACCACCATCGGCCGACGGCGGAGTAGACACAGCCCGCCCTGGGCAGCAGCTCCATGACCTGACGTCCATGCCGCTCCGGCAGGGCGATGGCGTCGTATCCGGCCTCGGCGAACAGCGTGGGCGGCAGCTCCAGACGCTGCCTGTGGCCGGGCCTGGGCGGCGCCGCGGGAGTTGACGGGATCACGACGCCACTATGCGTAACGCCTCGTGCACTTGGCAAGGGGCACTCTGAAAAGTGCAGAGTCGCAAGTGCAGTGTGTCCGCTCCATTCAGGGCATGACACACTGCGGGCATCAGCTGCGGGAGGTAGAAGTGAGTGAACCGCGGTCCGCCCCGACCGTGGGCCAAGTCGTGCTTGGCAAGCGCCTGCGGGAGCTGCGCGAAAGAGCGGGTCTCAAGCGCGAGCAGGCCGCCAAGGTGCTGCATGTGGCCCCCGCCACCATCCGCAGGATGGAGACCGCCGAGGTCGCCCTGAAGATCCCGTATGTGCGGATGCTGCTGGACGCGTACGGCGTCACCGGTGGCGAGGCCGAGGCGTTCGTCACCCTCACCGAGGACGCCAACCGGCCCGGCTGGTGGCAGCGGTTCCACGACATCCTGCCGGACTGGTTCAGCGTGCATGTCAGCCTGGAGGGCGCCGCCGCGGTCATCCGCGCGTACGAGCCGCACTTCGTCCCCGGCCTGCTGCAGACCGAGGACTACGCCCGGGCCATCATGCGCACCGGCGCCGTCGGCCAGGTCGACCCCGAGGAGTCCGAGCGGCATGTCGCCCTGCGCATGGAGCGCCAGACGCTGCTCACCCGCGAGGACGCCCCGCATCTGTGGGTGGTGTTGGACGAGACCGTGCTGCGCCGCCCCGTGGGCACCCCCGAGGTCATGCGGGGCCAGATCGACCGATTGCTGACGGCCACCGAGCGGCCCAATGTCACCCTGCAGATAGCGGAGTTCTCCTCGGGACACCACCCGGGCACCTACGGGCCCTTCGTCCTCTTCCGCTTCGCTGTACCCGAACTGCCGGACATGGTCTACGTCGAGTACCTGACCGGCGCCGTCTACCTCGACGAACGTGTCGAGGTGGCCTCCCATCTGGAGGTCCTGGACCGCATGGCGGCCCAGGCGGCAACCGCACGACGCACAAAGGAAATCCTCCGCGATTTCCGCAAGGAGCTCTGAATGGATCGCATTTTCAACGGCATGCGCGCGGCCGACCTCGGCACCGAGGGCTGGCACAAGCCGTGGAGCGGCGGCAACGGCGGCAACTGCGTCGAGGCCCGGAAACTGGACGACGGCCGGGTCGCGCTCCGACAGTCCACCGATCCGGAGGGCCCGGCGCTGATCTACACCCGCAGCGAGATCATCGCCTTCATTCAGGGCGCCAAGGCCGGCAAGGCCGACTTCCTGGTCTCCTGACACATCCGCACCCGCATCCATACCCGCACACCGGCACCACCGCGCCGACCCCCATGGAGCGCACCATGTCAGCATCCGGGCCAGAGCCCACCAGAATCGACACCAGCAGGCCCCATCCGGCCCGCGTCTACGACTACATACTCGGGGGCAAGAACAACTACCCCGTCGATGAGCAACTGGCCGTGCAGGTTCTCGACATCGACCCGACCGTCAGAGACTCGGCCAGGATCAACCGCCTCTTCATGCACCGCGCGACCGAGTGGCTGGCCCGCTCCGGCACCCGCCAGTTCCTCGACATCGGCACCGGCATCCCCACCGAGCCCAACCTCCACCAGGTCGCCCAGCGGATCGCCCCCGACTCCCGCGTGGTCTACACGGACAACGACCCCATCGTGCTGCGCCACGCCGAAGCCCTGCTGCGCAGCACCCCGGAAGGCGCCACGCACTACCTCGAAGCGGATGTGCGCGAGCCCGGGAAGATCATCGAGCTGGCCACCGATGTGCTCGACCTGAGCCGGCCGGTCGCCCTCTCCCTCATCTCTCTCATGCACTTCATCCCGGACGAGGACGGCGCCTACGACCTGGTGCACGGTCTGATGGACGCGCTCGCCCCGGGCAGCCACCTGGTGTTCTCGCATGCCACCGCCGACGGCAGCGAGGAGGAGGCGGAGCGGGTCGTGTCCCTGTACCGCAGGGGTGGCGTGACCCTGCGGCCACGCACCCGGGCGGAGGTGGCGAGGTTCTTCCACGGCCTGGAGCCCGTCGGCCCGGCGCCGGTCCTGGTGTCGCACTGGCAGCCGGACGCCGAGGAGGAAGAACTCGCCCCCGACGACCCGCCGGTCACCGTCTACGCGGGCCTGGCGCGCAAGCCCTGAGCCCGGCCGACAGCAGTTCTGGTCAGTCGGCATCGCCCGCCGCCGCCCCCGCGGCGGCGGGCGAGCGGGCCCGGCCCGGTGTTCGACGGGCGGTCGGCGGCATGCGACGGCGCGGCATGCGCCCCCTGGGCAGGCGTCCAGCGGCATGGCGTACGCATGGATACGACACATCACGTACGGCGGCGAGCGGCGATGACCGCCGTACGCCGTAGGCGCGGTGCGCTCCCCTGGCAGTGCGAGCCCGGCCGCGGGCCCTTACCGCTCACCGGCGGACGGGGCCCTGGATAAAGAGGGACTGGTGCCCTCGCGGGTCCCGGCTGGGCGGCGGGGAGAGTTGATTATTCACAAACCGTCCCGGCGGGCGGTCTGCGGAGGAAGTCGATGTGATTGACATGGTATGCGCGGCGGCGCGCCTCCCGCTATACGTGGACCGTCTGATTCTCCGCCAGTTTCCGGGCCCGGGCGGCGATCGCCTTTTCGGGAGAAGCGCGGTGGTGCGGCGGATCTTCTCCTATCCCGCCGCTCATCCCGGCCCTCGCGGGCGGCATCGTTTTGCGGCTCCGGCCCGTAGCACCGGCTCAGCCCCGCGCCTCGGGCCGGACCGGAGCCTCGCACGGCAGAACGGATATCGCACGGCCGAGAAGGGACGGTTCACGCACAAGGTCGATTTTACGGCCCGGCCACGTAGCGGCGGGTTCCGCCTCCGTCCCACTCCGTCCCAGGCCCCGCCCGCAGGCCGAACGCCCCACGGTGCGCCGCAAATCCATCCGCCCGGGTAAGGAACCCCTCAGTCGGCAGGCTCCGTCCCACGTCCCGGCCGGGGCGGAGTCCGCGGATCGAGGATGCGGTAAATCGATACGGATGAGAAGGGGCGGCTCAGCCGCGGGGCACCGACGACAGCGATATAAGGACTCGCCGCGCAGCCGGCGCTCCTCGTCGGCCCGGGACATGAGGGGGGATCCGCCCGGATCGGAGGCGGGAACTCCGCACGGCGCCCCTCAGACGGGGCCTCGCGCATCCATACCCCCAGGAAGGAGCGGGTCCGCGGGCGGCGGTCCCCGCCCGGCCCCGGCCACGGGGAGACGCCGCCCGGGCCCCGGGCCGGGCCGGTGACCTCCGCTACGACGAGCCGTCCGGGGATACCGCCGGGAAGGGGCGATTCGCGGCCCGCGCCGATAGTCGCCATACCGCCCGCCTCGTACGACAAGCTCCGCTCCAGGACCCGGCCCTGCGATCGAACCGAGCACCAGGGAGCGCAAATGCATCCGCCCGGCACGGAACGGATCACCCTCGTGTCCGGATCTGATATGCCGTGCGCTGCGACTCGATGACGACCTGTCGAAACAAGTGCGACGTCGCTTCGCGCGCGGGGCGTTGCCCGCGGGCTACGGCCGGCTACGGTCGGCGCGAACGCGCAGGCCCGGCCGCTACTGCCCGCATGACGCCGCCGTACTTCTTCTCCCGTTCTTCTCTCCTTCTCCCTCCCTCCTTCTCTCTCCCGCTTCCCTCCCTCTTCTCCCCCGCTTCTCCCCCGCTCTCCGGCGGATGGGTTCGGCCGCCCCGCGGCGCTTTTCCCCTCTCCTCCCGGCCGGATCCCCCAGGGCGGGAGCGGGGGACCGGCTCGGCGCGGGGGCCGGCGGATTCCGGGCGGCGGCGGAGTGCCGGGCCCGGTGCCGCCCGATCTCCCTCGTACCGCGCGTATTTCGTCCCCCATCGCGGCCTGCGGTGCCGATGGGGTGGGTAAACCAATCCCGAGGATTACCCGGTCCGTCCGCACCGGGAAAGAATCATTTCCCGCCCCGCCCGGACGCCGGCCACGGGCCGAGCCGTGCGCCCCCGGTCCTCCACGCGCCTTGCCGTGCAGGGCTGACGGAGCATCAGCTTCCCTGGGGGTGGCGTTCGACGGCGCGCGGCGGTCCGTGAGACCCCCAGCGCCTTGTGACCTGCGCCTCCCGGCTGCGGTACTCGTACAGCCCGCCGGGGCTGCCGGTGGGCGAGTCGAACGCTCGTGGAGGGAACAGGCCCATGGCCCAACGAGGAAGTCACCGCCGTTCCGCACCGCCCAGCCGGATCTCGCCCCTGTGTGCCGCCCTCACCGTGGGCAGCGTGAGCATCGTCCTGCCGCTCCTGGGCGCCGATGTGGCCGTCGCGGCCCCCTCGGAAACCTGGGACAAGGTCGCCGAGTGCGAGAGCGGTGGCGACTGGAACATCAACACCGGCAACGGCTACTACGGCGGGCTGCAGTTCTCCCAGCACACCTGGGAGTCCTACGGCGGCACCAAGTACGCCGCCCGGGCCGACCTGGCCACCCGGGCCCAGCAGATCACCGTGGCCGAGGCGGTACTGCGCCGCCAAGGCCCGGGCGCGTGGCCGGTCTGCTCGGTACGGGGGCGGCTGACCCGCGACAGCCGGCCCGCATCCGGCGCGAACCGCGGCGGCTCCGGCCACTCCGCGGGGTCACGCAACTCCACGGGATCCCGCCACCACTCCCCCGCCCCGCGGCGGCACGCCACCGGCTCCGGGCCGTACCGGGTGGTGCCCGGGGACTCGCTGTCGCGCATCGCGCAGCGCGAGTCCGTAAGCGGTGGCTGGAAGGCGCTCTACCGCGCCAACCGGCGCACCATCGGTTCCGACCCCGACAAGATCTACCCCGGTCAGCGGCTCGCCTTCCCCTCCCGCAGCGGCGCGGCGCGCACGGCGGCGGCACACGGGAAGCAGCCGCAGGCAAAGCGGCCCCACACGAAGCAGCCGCGCTCCACACGAAGTAGTCACCAACAGGCCGGCAAGGCGGGGGCCACGACATCGGACACCTCGGCCCACAGCGCCCGCCGGCCCTCCGCCCAGCGCCGCCACATGACCCCGGTCAGCGGCCCGCTCGGCACGTCGTACGGCGTCCGCGGCCCGCGCTGGGCCAGCGGCCACCACACCGGGGTCGACTTCGTGGTGCCCGTCGGCACCGGGGTGCGCGCGGCCTCCGCGGGCGTCGTGGTGACCGCGGGCTGGGGCGGCTCCTACGGCTACGAAGTGGTGATCCGCCACTCCGACGGCCTCTACACCCAGTACGCGCACCTGTCCTCGCTGGCGGTGCGCCCCGGACAGACGGTGGACGCCGGCCTGCGCATCGGCCGCTCCGGCGCCACCGGCAACGCCACCGGACCGCACCTCCACTTCGAGGTGCGCACCGGTCCGCGGTACGGCTCGGACGTCGACCCCGTCTCGTATCTGCGCTCGCGCGGGGTCGCCCTCTGACGCCTGGCGGACCGGCGAACGGGAGGCCGCCCGGCGGAGGGGGCCGGGCGGCTTCCCGCGCTTCGCCCGTACCGGAGCCCCGTGGAGCCCCGTACCGGAGCGGGCTGTGTCGGCCGGACGCGGCCGGCACAGCCCGCTCCGGTCAGTCCACCCGCTCCGGTCAGTACCAGATGGCGACCGGGAGCCCGTCGCGCGTCGTCTCGGGCGGGTCGGGCAGGCTCACCGCGGTGCCGAGGGCGATCCGGTGCGCGCTCCAGGCCGCCGCCGCGGCGTCCAGGACGTCGTCGGGCGGCACCCGGCCCGCCGGGCCGAGCTCGTCGGGCAGGACGATGCGCTGCTCACCGAGCAGCCGCCGCCGCTGGACCTGCCCGTTCCAGCTCTTCTTGCTCGAGGCCACCGGGTGGCCGCCGTTCATGGCCGCGAAGGAGACCTCGGGGTGCACCTCGTACAGGCGCCGCTCGCCGCCGTCGCGGCAGGCGTTGGCCTCCCGCAGCTTCGTCACCAGACCCCAGGACTGACGGGACAGCCCCGAGCCCGTGAGGCGCCGACAGCGCTCGTTGGCCGCGCCGTAGTCGGGCTCCTCCCACACCGGGCGCGGCGGCACCGGGAAGACCCGCGAGCGGTGCGGGGCCACGCGGCCGAGCGCCAACTCGTCCGCGCGCCGCCGCCCCGCCTCCAGCAGCCCCAGCGGAATGTCGACCGCCACCACGGCGTCGGCCCCGGCGAGGCGGCGTACCCGCGTCAGCAGCGCCGCCAGCGCCGCATCCACATCGGCACCCGCAAACCGGCCGCCCCGCAGGGCAACCGCCACCCAGCCCCCCGGGCAGGCGTCCACCCCCACCACATGCGGTGCCGCGCCACCGGCGGCGGGAGAGGTGTCGAGAACGTCGCTTCCGGAACCCATGCGCCGTATCCGACCACGCGCCGGGCCGCACCGCACAGCACCGTTTCGGCAGATCGGCGCCACGGTCCTAATTCGCTGGCCACCCACAGCCCACGCCCGCCACTCTGGTGGCCATGCAAGAACCGCGACATCAGATCCGCGCGCTCCACACGGAGTCCACGGTCACCGTCTACCAGGCGTACGCCCCGCATCTCGGCCTGCCCGCGGCCCGCGACGGCCGCTTCCCAGCCGCCTGGAAGCGGGACCGGATGACGTGGATCAAGCCGTCGTTCCTCTGGATGATGTACCGCTGCGGCTGGGGTGCGAAGGAGGGGCAAGAGACCGTTCTGGCCATCGAGATCACCCGCGAAGGATTCGAGTGGGCGCTCGGCCGGTCGTGTCTGTCGCACTACGAGCGTGGGCTCCACCCCGACCAGGCCGCCTGGAAGCGGGCGTTGAAGGGCGCCCCCGCGCGCGTCCAGTGGGATCCGGAGCGGGATCTACGGCTGCGGCCGCTGCCGCATCGCTCGCTGCAGCTCGGGCTCTCGGGCGAGGCGGCGCGCCGTTACGCGGACGAGTGGACGGTCGCGATCACCGATGTGACCCCGCTGGCGCACGAGGTCCACGCCCTGGTGCGCCAGGACGAGCTCGACGCGGCGGCGAGGCTGCTGCCCGAGGAGCGTCCGTACCCGGCCGGGGACGAGTTGCTGAGCCATCTGCGCGCGCCCGTGGCGTGCTGAACGAGGAGAAACCGCTGATGAGCGCGGGCAGAATGCACGCTGACGAGTTCGACATCGACGTACCGCTGGTGCGGCGGCTGGTGGCCGCGCGGTTCCCGCGGTGGGCGGATCTGCCCGTGGAGCGGTTTCCGTCGGACGGCACGTGCAACGCGATGTTCCGGCTCGGCGACGGGATGGCCGTGCGGCTGCCCCTCGCCGAGCGGATGGTGGGGGATGTGGAGTTCGAGCACCGGTGGCTGCCGCGGCTCGCCCCGCTGCTGCCGGTCGACATACCCGTGGTGCTCGAAGAAGGGCCGCCCACCGAGGATTTCCCCTGGCCCTGGTCCGTCCACCGCTGGCTCGACGGCGAGAGCCCGGTCGCGGGCCGCCTCGCCGACCCCGCCGGGCTCGCCACGGACCTGGCGGCATTCATCGCCGCGGTACGCCGGATCGAGCTCACGGACGGCCCGGCCGCCCACCGGGGTGGGCCGTTGACCACGCAGGACGCCGAAACCCGCGCCGCCATCAAGGAGCTGAACGGCGTCATCGACACACGGGCCGCCACCGCGGCGTGGGAGGCGGCCCTGGAGGCGCCCGAGTGGTCCGGCCCGGCCGTGTGGGTCCACGCCGATCTGATGCCGGGCAACCTACTGGTCGGCCGAGGCCGGCTGAGCGCGGTCATCGACTTCGCGACCGCGGGCGTGGGGGATCCCGCATGCGATCTGATCGTCGCCTGGAACCTCCTCCCCGCACAGGTACGGGACCGCTTCCGCGCGGCCGTCGATGCCGACGACGCGACCTGGGCGCGCGGCCGCGGCCGGGCCCTGTCCATGGCGCTCATCCAACTCCCGTACTACCAGCACACGAACCCGGGGATCGCCGCCAACGCGCGCCATGTGATCCGGGAGGTGCTGGCGGACCACGAGCGGTGCCCGGGGTGAAGGGGCTGGCGTGGCGCCGCCGCGCCACCCTCCCGCCCCCGCCCCGGGCACCGCCCGGCGATCCCGCTGCAGCGCCGCCCCCTTCCCTGGCTTCCGGGGTTGTCAGGCTGTCCCCGGTTACCGGAGGCTGTCCCTGGTTACCGGAGCTTCGAGGCCGTCCCCGGCTTCCAGGGTTTCCCGCGACCACAGCCGTCGCATCTCCGCACAGCCCTCCATCAGTTCGTCCAGCGTCCCGCGGCCGGCCACCCGGCCCCGGTCCAGGACGACGACCTGGTCGGCCCGGGCCAGTACGGCCGGCCGGTGGGAGACGACCAGCAGCGTGGCGGCGCCGGTGATCCGCTCCCACAGCAGCTGTTCGGTCTCCACGTCCAGCGCCGAGGACAGATCGTCCACCACGAGCAGGTCGGGTGAGCGGACCAGGGCCCGGGCAACGGTCACCCGCTGGGCCTGGCCGCCGGACAGCCGCATGCCCCGGGGGCCGACCACCGTGTCCAGGCCGTCGGGCAGCGCGGCCAGGTCGCGGTCGAACGCCGCCGCCCCCACCGCCCGGTCGATGTGCTCGGGATCCCGACCGAGCAGCAGGTTCTCCCGCAGCGTGGCGGAGAACAGCCGCGGCACCTGTCCGACGTACGCGGCCCGGCCGGGCACCAGGTATGCGCCGGGGTCGGCCACCGGACCGCCGTTCCAGCGGATCGTGCCGGCCACCGGCGGTTCCAGCCCGAGCAGGGTGCGCAGCAGCGTCGTCTTGCCCGAGCCGACCGCGCCGGTGATCACGGTGAGGGTGCCCCGTTCGATCTCCAGGTCCACCCCGTGCAGGCCGTGCCCGGCGGCCAGCCCCCGCGCCTGGAGTGTCTTCAGCGGATCGTCGTGGGCCGCCGGTTCCGGGGCGGGGTAGTCCCGGTGGAACCAGACGCCACTGTCGCGGGACACGCTGTCGTCCGGGCCGGTCATCCGGGTGAGCCGTTCGGTGGAGACGGCCGCCTGGGGCATCCGGGCGAGGATCGAACCGACGGTCCGCGGCAGCGCGGTGAGCCAGCCGATGTACGTGGTGAACAGCGCCAGGTCGCCCGCGGTGAACTCGCCGCGGCGCATGGCCGGGGCGGCCAGCAGCAGCACAAGGCCGACGCTGATCTCGACGCTCGCGCCGGTTGCGGTGGTCAGCAGGTCGGTGGCGAGCCGGTCCTTGACCGCCGCGTCGCGGCGCAGCCGGTTGTGGGCCCGCAGCCGTTCCAGCGCCGCCTGCTCGGCCCCGGCGGTCTTGATGGCGAGCACGCCGGTGAAGATCTCGCCGAGGTGGCCGGTGACGGCCGCGCCGCGCGCGGCGGCCTGCCGGTGCAGCCGCCCGGTCAGCCGGTTCAGCAGACGGCTCGCCGCCCCGATCGCGAGCGCGGGCACGATCAGGGCCAGGGTGGCGGCCGGGTGGATGGACACCATGATCGCCAGCGCGGCGGCGCTGAAGAGCGCGGCCCCGGCCAGCGGCACCGACTCGTCCACGAACTCCACCACGTCCGCGGCGTCGTCGCGCAGCCGGGCCAGCGCCTCACCGGACGAGTGCGGCACCCGCCCCTTGCCGCTCAGGATCGAACGCAGCACATTGCCCCGCAGCAGGGCCGCCGCCGCGCTCCACCAGTAGTCGCCGTACGTCCAGGCGATGACGATGGTCAGGCCGCGGACCAGCTCCACCCCCACGAAGGCCGCGCACAGCAGCAGCGGCACCCGGCCCACGGTGAGGTGGTCGAACATCCGCTGCAGGATCAGCCCGCCGATGAGCGGCAGGGCGCTGGCCGGCATCCACAGCAGGCCGCCGATGAGGTAGCGGCGCAGATCGAAGCGGACCAGGGTGGCGGTGACCGCCGTGAGCCGGCTCATCGGCGCACCCCCGCGAGCATCCGCGCGAACCGGCTGGCGGGGTCGGCCAGTAGCTCCTCCCGCCGGCCGTGCTCGACGACCCTGCCGCCGGACAGGACCGCGATCCGGTCCACGTGGGACAGCGATTCGAGCCGGTGCGCGATGAGCACCCCGGTCCTGCCGGTCAGCAGCCGGGCCGTGCTGTGGCCGATATGGCGTTCGGTGGCCGGGTCGAGCCGGCTGGACACCTCGTCGAGCACGACGAGCCCGGGGTCGGCGAGCAGGGCCCGGGCGAAGGCCAGCAGCTGTGCCTGGCCCGCGGAGACCGTGCCGAGCGGGGCGTCGAGGTCCCAGCCGGGGAGCCCCACTTCGGCCAGGACGGCCCTCAGCCGGTCGTCGTCGTATCCGGGGCGGAACAGGGTGAGGTTGTCCCGGACGTCGGCGGCGAAGAGCTGCACGTCCTGGGTGACCACGGCGACCCGCTCGCGGAGCGAGGCGGTGTCCACCTCGCGCAGGTCAAGACCGCCGACCCGGACGGCGCCGGCCGTCGGGTCGTACAGCCGGGCCACCAGGCGGGCGATGGTGGTCTTACCGCTGCCGCTGCGGCCGACCAGGCCGAGCGTCTCGCCGGGGGCGAGGGTGAGGGTGATGTCGCGCAGCACCGGCTCGCCGCCCTCGCTGTCTTTGTTGCCTTCGTCGCCGTACGCGAAGTCCACGCCGTCCAGCTCCAGCCGCAGCGGCCCGCTCGCGGGCAGTTGCCCGGCGGCGGCCGGGCCGGTCAGCGTGCGGCGCTCGGCCAGCAGGGAGCGGATGCGGGCCACTCCGGCGAGGGCCGTCTGGTAGTGGCGCAGCTGGTCGATCAGCCGCTCGAACGGGGTGCGGACCATCAGCGTGTACTGGAACAGCAGCACCGCGGTGCCGATGCTGAGGGTGCCCGACAGGCCCACCATGAGCGCCGTGCCGGTCGCGAACGCCACGCTGGTGGCCGCCAGAACGGCGCTGCCGACCGCGCTGGCGCGCAGCCCGGTGCGCCACAGTGTCGCGCCGGCCTGGTGGAAGCGGCGTACGGTGTGCTCGCCCGCCCCGTTGGCGCGCAGGTCCTCGGCTCCGGCGAGCCGTTCCTCCAGGAAGCCGAAGAGCGCGGCGTCGGCCGCCCGGGCGCGGGTGGCGGAGGGTACGGCCAGCCGCTGCGCGCGGACCATGCCGAGGCCGATCAGCGCGCAGTGGACCAGCAGGGCCGCGCCGATGCGCGGGTCGACGGCGCACACCACCGCGATCACCCCGCACAGCAGCAGCACCCCGGCCACGACGTCCAGCAGGAACGCCACGACGAAGTCGGCGATGGCGGACACATCGCCGTCCACCCGCTCGATCAGCTCGCCGGGGGTGTGCCGGCCGTGGAAGGCCAGGTCCAGGCCGAGGGTGTGCTCGGCCAGGTGTTCGCGCAGCCGGTTGGTGCCGTCCCAGGCCGCCTGGCCGGCCAGCCAGGCGGTGACGGTGCGGGCGCCCTGTCCGGCGACGGCCAGGGCTAGGTAGATCAGCGCGGTGAGGGTGAGTGTGCGGGTGTCGTCGCCGGCGTTCGCGCCGTCGACGAGCCGCCGGGTGAACTGGGGTGCCGCCAGCGGCAGGGCGGTGGCGGCGGTGATGGTCAGGGCCAGGAGTACGGCGGCGCCGCGGCCTGGCAGGAGGAAGCGGAGTACGTGCCTACCGGAGGTCGTCCTCCTTGCGGCGGGCAGAGTCGATGAGGTCGACAAACGTCATGTCCTTCGCGCGAATGGCTGGGGTGGGGTGAATGGACATGAACGTGTGCCTCATCGGGCCTCCTCGTACGGCGGATCTGCCGGCGGTGAGTAGAGCAGGGGGCTCACCGGGCGGGCAACCGATTTTCACCGGGCCCCCGTTCACCGGGCTCGTTTTCACCGGCCCCGTCAGGGTGTGCCGTTCCTTCGGGGCTGGGCCGCGCGGGGGCGCATGATGAGCGCGGCGACCAGGTAAACGCACGGCACGCGCGCGGGGTTGGCGTAGCCGTGGGTGACATCGGCGGCGAAGTACACCGAGTCGCCGGCGTCGAGGTCCACGGTCCTGCTCGTGAGGGTCAGCCGCAGGGTCCCCGACTCCACCACGACGAACTCATGGGAGCCCGGGGCGTACGCGGGGAACCGGCCCGCGTCGCAGCCGGGCGGCAGTGTGGTGCGGATCCACTCGAAGTTCACGCCGGGCACCACGGGGGTGAGGATGGTCCGCCGCCACCCTCCGGGCTCCTCGACGGTGTCCTGGTCGGCCGCCCGGCGCACGATGACACGGCTGTCCTCGGGCTCGGCGACCAGGTCGGCGAGGGGCACGCCGAGTCCGTCGGCGATGCGGGCGAGGACGAGGACCGTGGGCGCCTTCTGGCCGCGCTCGACCGAGGACAGCATGCTCACGCTCACCTCGGCCGCGTCGGCCAACTGCTGAAGGGTCAGGCCCCGTTCGTGCCGCAGTCCCTGGACGCGGGTGCCCAAGGTGAGGAGATCCAGCATTCCCCTATAATAGCAACGTATTCCTCTATAGCGAAAAGAGCTCGCGCCCATGACGCCCCCGCCCCCGGAAGCGACCATCCGCCCCGCGGTCCACGCCGATCTGAAGGCCGTGGCCGACATCTACGCGCACTACGTCCGCCACACCGTGACCACCTTCGACGAGACGCCGCGCTCCGCCGCCGAGTGGGAGCAGCGGCTGGACGATCTCACCGGCCGTGGCCTGCCCTTCCTGGTCGCCGAACTCTCCGGCGCGGTGGCCGGGTTCGCGTACGCCGGGCCGTGGCGGCCCAAGCCCGCGTACCAGCACACGGTGGAGGACACCATCTACCTCGCCCCCGACGCCACCGGCCGGGGGCTGGGCACCGCCCTGCTCGGCCCGCTGATCGCGGAGGCCACCCGGGCGGGGCGACGGCAGATGATCGCGGTCATCGCGGACACCGGCAGCGACGCCTCCGCCGCCCTGCACCGCCGCTTCGGCTTCACCGGCGCCGGCCGGCTGACCGCCGTGGGCCATAAGCACGGCCGCTGGATCGACACGCTGCTCATGCAGCGGCCCCTGTAGTGACTTTGCGGTGAGTATGAGACAGCGACACGCCGACGTTTCGGCGTGTCGCCGTCTCACACTCACCGCAACATTGGCCCGTTACACGTCACGACCACGGCGACTCGTCGTCGGTGACGGGATGGGCCTTCGCTTCTTCGGGGAACTTGACGTTCCCCGCGTCCGTCAGCCACTCCCGGCCTCCTCCGGCCGGGCGGAGGAACGCGACACACGGCCCCGGCCTCCGGTGATCGAAAACGAGATCGTCAACGTGACAGACCGCTTGAAGCACGCCCACGCGCCCCGTCGCAGCGTCGTAAGCGGCGTGACCCACCTTGGGACCCCGGTACGGCATGGGCTCCTTCATGCGGGCACCCCCCATCGGGCCGTCGGGCTCGGATGGGCGTGGGATGGATGGCGACGGCGCAGAGCCTCGTATTCGCCGGCCCGGCCGTAGTCTCCGTCCTGCTTGACCTTCTCTCGCAGCGCGGTGCACTCCTGACACTTCACGCAGGGGCGGGTTTCGTCAGTCATCGCCGCGTCCCCCGTTCCAGGTGCTCGCGGATCTTCGTGGCCAGAGCCTCCGCGCGCTGCTCCAGTTCCTTCGGAGTGGGGCGCGGGCTGGAACCCTGTTGCGCCTCCTGCGGAGGCGTGTCCGCGCTCACCGATCTGCCGCCCTCGTCCGTGCGTACGCGGGCACGTACGGCGGTGCCGGGTCGTAGTCGACGATGGGGACCGCGGGGATCCTCGGAAGGGCCAGGGTGGGGGTGTCGGCGTACTCCACAGGCGTCACGTCGTGGACGTGGACGACCCGATGACGAAAGACCACGCCGCGCACGTTGCTCGGCCGACGGCTGCGGCGACTGCGCGAGAGTGCGGGGCTAACACTGCGGGGGCTTGCCGAACAGGTCGACTATCCGCACACCTACATCAGCAGGGTCGAGCGGGGGGAACAGCTCCCCTCGGCCGCCCTGGCGACAGCGTTAGACACCCACTTCGGCACCGACGGCCTGTTCGCCGAGCTCCTGGAGATGGCACAGGACGCGTCGATCCCGGATTGGGCACGTGTGATCCTCGGCAATGAGGAGAAAGCCACCCGCATTCAGATCTTCGCGAGCAGCCTCATCCCTGGTTTGCTCCAGACCGAGGAGTACTCACACGCTCTCTTCCGCGCCTCTCTTCCCGGCGCGTCCGAGGAGAAGTTGAGTGAGCGCGTCGAGACGCGTATGCGTCGGAAGCGTGTGCTCAACAAAGACAACCCGCCCTTTTACTGGGCAATCATGGACGAGGCGGCACTGAAGCGTCCGATAGGAGGCTCCAAGTGCATGCGCGATCAAATCGCGTACATGCTTGAGGTCTCCGCATCGGCCCACATCACCATCCAGGTACTCCCATTCGCGCGAGGAGAACACCCGATGCTGGGCGGCAGCTTGAGTCTGCTGACCCTCCCGAAAGGGACCTCGATTGGTTACGTCGAGAGCTTCGCGTCCGGCGAGGCGGTAGACTCGCAGCCGAGAATTGTGGAGCTGACTCAACGCTTCGACATCGCTCGCTCCATGGCGCTGCCTGAACAAGAATCTGTCGACCTCATCCACGCATACCTGAGAGAGCACGCAGATGAAGACGATTCCTGACGCATCGACGCTCGCCGGTTGGCGCAAGAGCAGTTACAGCAACGGGGAAGGTGGCGAATGCGTCGAGGTCGCCGACGGTATCGAGGGGATTGTTCCGGTTCGTGACAGCAAGAACCCGCACGGTCCGGCGCTCGTGTTCTCCGCGACCGGCTGGACGTCGTTCGTGTCCGCGGTGAAGAGGGAAGAATTCCCGACCGCCTGATCCACACAGCAGACCCCGCACTCCGTCCGCCGGAGTGCGGGGGCGCTGCGCTCCCCTCAGAGAGGGGAGCAGCCACAATGGGGCCATGTCCCGACGCGCACGACGCCCGCAGCCACCCCGCCCGGCGCCCTGCCCCTGCGGGCTGCCCGCCGCCTACGACGACTGCTGCGGCAGACTGCACCGCGGCCAGGCCCGGGCGGCCACCCCCGAGCAGCTGATGCGCTCCCGCTACAGCGCCTTCGTCCGCCAGGACGAGGCATATCTGCTGCGCAGCTGGCACCCCGACACCCGGCCACCGCGCGTCGACTTCGACCCCGCGCTGCGCTGGCGGGGCCTGGACGTCCTCGACACGACCGAGGGCAGCGCGTTCCATACCACCGGCACCGTCGAGTTCCGCGCCCACTACACCGAGCGCGGCCGCGCCGGCGAGCTCCACGAGACCAGCCGCTTCGTACGCCACGACGGGGAGTGGGTCTACGTCGACGGCGACGTAGACTCCTGAGCGGGCCCCCGCCCCTTCCCCACACCGGGGACAACGTCTATCGCACGTCCGAGAGGCGCCGGGCGGCGGGCAGCACGCGGACGACGACGCCGAGGATCCTGTTCCGGGGAAAGAAGCCGAGCGTGCGCGAGTCCACGCTGACGGCCGCGTTGTCCCCGAAAAGCACCAGCGCGCCCTCGGGCACGCGCCGCCCTGCCGACTCCGCGAGTGCCGGGCCAGCCTCGCGCGGCACCGGGTCGCCGGGGACCGCGGCGACCCGTTTGATCAGCCACGCACGGCCCGCCACCGCCACGGCGCCGGCGGCCGCGGACAGCGGTTGGCGCTGCCCCGACTGCCGCCCCGCCGCCTGCTCCACGACCACGACCTGGCCCCTGCGGGGCGAGGGGGAACGCCGCACCAGCACGCGGTCACCGTCACGGTACGCCGGTTCCATACTGGGGCCGCGCACCGTCACCACCGCCCACCTCCGGGAGAGCCACAGGACGATGGCCGCTCCACCGATTCCGGTGAGCGCGGCGCACCCTGCCGCTGTGATCCAGTCGGCGTGCGCGAGCAGGGACGAGATGAGCGAAGTCCCGCTCAGGAGGGCGAGGGCGAGCGCCTGGACCCGGCGGATGCGCCGTGCCCGGCGTATCCGCGCTCGAGGTGTCCGCAGCCACGGGACGAAGTCACCCCGGCTCATCACGCCCCTCCCCGCACCGGGTGCTCGACGGCGGGCCGTCCCTGGTAGCCGGCGGCCTGGAGGGAGAACAGGCGACAGTAATCGCCACCGGCGGCCAGCAGCGAGTCGTGGGTGCCTTCCTCCGCGACGCGTCCCTTTGACAACACCACGATTCTGTCGGCGTCCCGCACCGCGCTCAGACGATGCGAGATCAGCAAGCTGGTACGTCCGGCCCGGTGCGCGCGGATCGCCGTGTGGATCTCGTGTTCGGCCTCCGCGTCCAAACCGGCGGAGGGTTCATCCAGGACGAGGAGATCACGTCCGTCGCACAGGAACGCGCGGGCGAGGGCCACACGTTGGGCCTGTCCACCGGACAGGACGACGCCCATGGAGGGGTCGTCCTTGTCCGACTCGAGAAAGAACGAGCGGGACAGGAGCGTGTCGTAGCCGTGCGGCAGGTTCCGCAAGGTGTCGTCCACGCCCGCTCTGCGGGCCGCGGCACGAACGCGTTCCCGGTCGCCGAGCGCGGACAGATCGCCCAGCGCGATGCTCTCGGCCGCGGTGAGGTCGTACGACATGAAGTCCTGGAAGACCGCGCCGACTCGGCGCCGCAGATCCCGCGGCCGCACCTTCCTGATGTCGACACCGTCCCACAGAATCTCTCCTCGGTGGGGGTCGTAGAACCGGCACAGGAGTTTGACGAGCGTCGACTTGCCCGCGCCGTTGAGGCCGACCAGGGCAACGCACCCGCCCTGCGGGATGAACAGGCTGACACCGCGCAACACCCAGGGGTGCTCGGGCGAGTAGCGGAACCACACATCGCGGAGTTCGATGCCGCGCCGGAGCGTCGGCATCCGCTCCGGCGCGGCGCTCACCGGCAGTTCCGGTCCCGCGGTGACCACCGCCACGTAGTGGCCCATGAGCGTCAGCGCGTGATGTGTCCGGGCCACGTCGGCGGCCATGGTGGCCAGACAGCCCTGGACACCGGCGACGGCGGCGGTGAAGACCATGACGTCCCCGACGGTCAGCCGGCCCTCATGCGCGGCCTGGATCGACCACAGCAGCCCGCCGCCCGTCACCAGCGCCGACAATGTGCCCAGCCCGGTCTGGACCCAAAGCCCGCGCCGGTCGTCGGCGCGTTTCGCCGCGTCGACAGCGCGTCGTTCGGCCATCATGCGATCGCGCAGGAAGTCACCGATCCCGAACAGCCGCACCTCTTTCGCCGCCTGAACGCTGGAGAGCAGATTCCCATAGAAGAACTCGCGCCGCTCGGCGGGGCCCATCTGCCGGACCGTCCGGGCGCGCCTGCGCGAGAGACTGATCTCCGCGGCCAACGCCGGTGCGCTGAACAGCACCACAAACACGCTCATCCAGGGGCTGAGCAGCCAAAGCGAGATAAGGAAACCCCCGATGGTCGCTCCGGAGCGCAGCGTGCCCAGCACCCCGTCGACGGCCTGGCCGGGGTTGCTGCCCCCGCCCTGCCGCGCCAGCCTCAGCTCATCCAGGAACCGGGGGTTCTCGAAACGGCCCAGCCCGATGAACCCGTTGACGGCGTCGAACAGCCGGCGCTGCGCCAGCAGCCCCACGCGGCGGTCCAGCTCCGCCTTGCAGAACTGACTCAGCTGCGGGATGAGCCGCCCGAACACGCCGACGGCGGCCAGCGCGACGCTCACCGCGATCAGTTCGCGCTGGGTATCGTCCCTGACCAGCCCGTCCAGAAGGCGTTTGGTCAGCCACGCGGCGGCCACCGGCACCAGGCCTATGATCAGCGCAAGAGCCGTATGAGCGGCCACCACGAGCGGGCAGGCGCGCGCGGCCAGCGCGGCAACCGTCCGCAACCGCCGCAGAGTCGAAAGCCCGCCGCCTGTCCTCGCCGTCCGGGCCGTGCGCCGGGGCTCCGCCGCACGGTCCCCGTTCACCGTACCGCCGCCGCGGCCACCAGGTCAGTGGCCACCCGGTTCTCCGTGATCACCACGGCCCCACCGCGCCGACCCACCCGCACGATCGTCGGGAACGCTCTGACCTGGAAGGCGCTGCTCAGCGGACCGTCGGGCGGCTCGACAACGACCTGCGCCACCCCGCGCAGGCGGTCCACGAAGTCGCTCCCCTCCCCGGCCGCGTCGACAACCACGGCCAGCACCTGCCCCGGGCCACCCGGCACCGTGCGCGCGAACTCCGCGAACGCCGGGACTTTTTCCCGGCACGGACCGCAGTCCGGGGCGAAGAACGCTACGACGGCCCCATCGGACAGCCGCGCCATGCTGACCTCGACACCGCTGCTCTCCGCGACGGCTGTGAAGTCACCCACGCGCTCGCCCACAGCGATCACGGGCAGCTCACGGCTGCCCGTGGTGTCCTGGGCCAGCAGCTCGGTATGTTCCCGCAGCCTCTTGAGAACGCCGAGCATCAGCACGAGATTCAACGTGCCGAGCGTTCCCACGAACGCCACGGCCGCGATCAGGTAAGGCATGGCTTCCTCTCCGTGGATTCTTGAACAGGGCGAATACGTCGTCGAGGGTCGCGACGAGCAGTGCCGCGACAAACCCCGACGCCACCGCCGTCACCGTTCCTTGGATCTGCGCCCGGCCGGAGGCCGACGTCCCGGCCACGGCGACGAGCGCCACGCCGACCAGCGCCGTATTCCGCGCCACGTGTCGCCACCCGAGCGGAGCCGAACCGGGGCCGAAACACCGGCACGGGACCCTCACCCCCCGGCGCAGGGCCAGCGCGATCGCGACCGTGAAGCCGGAGAGCAGACCCGCCGCCCCTGCGGGACCCAAGGCGGCGGTGCCCGGAACGGGAACCAGCAGCAGTGCGCACACCAGCGCCTCGGCGCCCACGACGGTGGCCGCCACCACGCGCGCCCGGCCCGTCCGCACCGCTGACATGGACCGCACCGAGGCCACGAACGCCTCAAAGGCGGCGGCTCCCCGCACCTTGCTGACGACCGAGAACAGAAAGACTCCCCCGAGCAGACAACGTGCCCCGATCACGACGTACAGCATCCTCGCCCCTCCCCGCTTCACTAGGAACGACCCCTCGGTGCCGGCGTGCGTCCGGGCGACGCCTGAGCGCCGCCCGGAGCGGATCAGGCCGTCATCAGGGGCACGGGCTCTCCGAACGGTCACAGCCGAACCCGTCACAGCACTCGTGCCAGTAGCCCGCGATGCACGCGTACCAGCAGCCCTGCGCCGACGCCGAAGCCTCGGCCTTGGGGACCAGCCGCTCCAGCAGGGCGGCACCGAGGTTCTCGAGCTTCCTGTACATTCCAGCCTCCTTGTATCCCGGTTGCTTGGTGGTGCGCCTACGAGGATGTCGAGACGGGAAGCGAAAGTGATTGACTATTCGCGCAGGCATATTGTCGATTTGTGCACGCGACCGGACCCACGGCGATGTTTCCCAGGATGTTGCCGACGACTCCTGGCGCAAGGTCAACTCCCCCCGGGATGCTGGGGCGCTGTGCGTGTGAACCACGCGAAGCCGAGGGTTTCTGGAGTTGCCGTGCCCCCTGTCGCTCTCGTCAGACCCGTGGCGGTACTGGCCGCGGTGTCCGCCCTGTTGCTGGGCGCCGCCGGTCAGGCCGCCGCTGACAACGCCCACTCCCCCGCTCCCGAGCCGCTGCCCCGGTCCTCCGCCGAGATGCTGCGGCCCATCGCGCCGCCGGCCGCCAGCGGGCGCGGCGACGCTTCGGTGCGGTCCGTCGTCGACGGCGACGGGATCGAGACCGCCCGCAGCTCGCGGCCGGTCGCCCCCGGGGTGAAGCTGACCTCGTACGACCGGCTGGAGTCCGACAAGTGGCTGCGGGTCGACTCGCTGTCAGTGGACCTGGCGAGCGGCACGAAGGTCGACTACCTCCACCCGGACAAGGTGGCCGCCCGCGAGCCCGTCTCCAAGCTCGCCGCCGAGCACGACCCGGGGCCGGGCCGCCGTACGGTCGCCGCCATCAACGGCGACTTCTTCGACATCAACCAGACCGGCGCCCCCGAGGGGACCGGCATCAGCGGGGGCCGGGTGGTCAGTTCGGCCTCGTCCGGTGCGGCCGGGGGCCGCGCGGTGGGCATCGGGCCGGCCGACGCGGGCCGGGTCCTCCAGCTGTACTTCGACGGCACGCTCACCCTCCCCGGCGCCGCCCCCACCGGCGGCACCCGCCCGCTCGCCGCGCTCAACTCGGCCAACGTGCCGGCCCAGGGCATCGCCGCGTACACCGCCCAGTGGGGCGAGGCGGACCGCGCCCAGACCGTCGACGGGGCCGGCACCAAGCGCACCGCCGAGGTGGCCGTCGTGGACGGCAAGGTCACCTCCGTGGCCACCGCGCCCGGCAAGGGCGCGATACCCCCCGGCACCACCCTGCTGATCGGCCGCGACGCGGGCGCCGACGCGCTGGCGAACCTCGCCGTCGGCGACGCGGTCTCATGGGAGTACCACCCGCGCCCCAACACCGGCGACGTGCCCGACACGGCCGTCAGCGGCCGGGAGTTGCTGGTCGTGGACGGCGAGGCGGTCGGCCATGACGGCGAGGGCAACAACACCGCCGCCCCGCGCACCGCGGTCGGCTTCTCCCGCGACGGCCGTACGATGCAGGTCCTCACCGTGGACGGGCGACAGGCCGACAGCGGCGGCGTCACGCTCACCGAACTCGGCGTGATGATGAAGGACGCGGGCTCCTACAGCGCCCTCAACCTGGACGGCGGCGGCTCCTCCACACTGGTGGCCCGCGCGCCCGGCAGCGATACGGCGCGGGTGGAGAACAGCCCGTCCGACGGCAGTGAGCGCACCGTCCCCAACGGCCTGGCCTTCACCGCCCCCGACGGCAGCGGCCGGCTCAAGGGCTTCTGGGTGGAGACCGCGGCCGCCGCCGGAGCGGCGCCCACCGTCGACCCGGTCAAGGGCGGCCATCCCGAGCGCGTCTTCCCGGGGCTGACCCGGCGGCTGACGGCCGCCGGATACGACGAGACGTACGGCCCCGCCGAGGGCGCCGCGACCTGGCACTCGGCCGACCCCCGTATCGGACGGGTGAGCGCCGACGGCACCTTCACCGCCCGGAACAGCGGCGACGCGCAGGTCACGGCCCGCCGCGGGGCGGCTAAGGGCGATATCGAACTGACCGTCCTCGACGACCTGGACCGGATCCAGCCCACCACCCGGCTGATCGGCCTGAAGGACGCCGAGGCCACCGGCCGCTTCGGGGTGGTGGGCCTGGACGCGCACGGCACCAGCGCGCCCGTCGAACCGTCCGACGTCCGGCTCGACTACGACCACGACCTCTTCGACATCACCCCGGACCAGGAGTCAGGGAACTTCACCGTCAAGGCCCACGGCAGGCAGGGCGCGGGCCAGATCAAGGTCACCGTGGCGGGCACCACCACCCGGCTCGCGGTCACCGTGGGGCTGACCGAGCGGCAGGAGGCCGCCTTCGACGACGCGGGCGAGTGGAAGTTCAGCCAGGCCCGCGCCTCCGGCTCGCTCGCGGCCACGCCCGACGGCCACACCGGCACCGGCCTGGAGCTGACCTACGACTTCACCCAGTCCACCGCCACCCGCGCCGCGTACGTCAGCCCGCCGCAGCAGATCGCCGTGGAGGGCCAGCCGCAGTCGTTCGGCCTGTGGATCAAGGGTGACGGCAAAGGGGCGTGGCCCACGCTCCACCTCAAGGACGCGGCGGGCTCCGACCAGTTGCTGCGCGGCCCGTACGTCACCTGGACCGGCTGGCGCCACGTCGACTTCGCCGTCCCGGCCGGGGTCTCGTATCCGCTGAAGGTCAACCGCTTCTATCTCGCCGAGACCGGCGCCACCCGCCAGTACACCGGCAGCATCACCATCGACGACCTCACCGCACAGGTGCCGCCCGCCGTGGACCTGCCCGAGCAGACGGCGTATCCGGACCCGCTGATCACCACCGCCGCGCGCGCGGAGGGCCGGGACTGGCGGTTCGCGGTGATGTCGGACGCCCAGTTCGTGGCCCGCGACCCGGACAGCGCGATCGTCGTCCAGGCGCGCCGCACTCTGCGCGAGATCAAGGCGGCGCGCCCCGACTTCGTAGTCATCGACGGGGACCTGGTCGACGAGGGCTCCCCCGCCGACCTCGCCTTCGCCCGTAAGGTCCTCACCGAGGAGCTGGGCTCTGGTGAAGGGGCCGTGCCCTGGTACTACGTGCCGGGCAACCATGAGGTGATGGGCGGGAAGATCGACAACTTCGAGGCCGAATTCGGCCCCGCGCACCGCGTCTTCGACCACCGCGGCACCCGCTTCATCACCCTGGACACCTCCAGCCTGAGCCTGCGCGGCGGCGGCTTCGACCAGATCCAGGAGTTGCGCGCCCAGCTCGACGCGGCGGCGAAGGACCCGGCGGTCGGCTCGGTGATGGTGATCGAGCACGTACCCCCGCGCGACCCCACCCCGCAGCAGGGCAGCCAGCTCGGCGACCGCAAGGAGGCCGCGCTGCTGGAGGGCTGGCTCGCCCAGTTCCGCCGCACGACCGGCAAGGGCGCGGCCTTCATCGGCGGCCATGTGGGGACCTTCCACGCCTCGCGGGTCGACGGCGTGCCGTACCTGATCAACGGCAACTCGGGCAAGAACCCGGCCACCCCGCCCGGCAGGGGCGGCTTCACCGGGTGGTCCATGGTCGGCGTCGACCAGGTCTCCAAGCATGAGCAGGCCCGCGCCCGGCAGGCCCCGTGGACCGGCGGGCCCGACTGGGTGTCCGTACAGACCCGGGCTCATGTGGACGGGCTGACCGTCACCGCCCCGGCCGAACTGCCCACCGGGCAGCACGCCGAGGCCACCGCGACCGTGCTCCAGGGCGACGGTGCCGACCCCCGCCGGGTGCCGGTCGGCTTCCCGGTGAGCGCGGACTGGACCGGATCGCCGAACCTCTTCATCGGCGACCCGGACGACGCCGCCCGGCACCGGCCGCGCTACGTCGCCGCGTACGACCCGGCGACGGGCCGGCTCACCGCGCTGCGGCCGGGGTCCGCGACCCTGGCGGTGACGGTGAACGGGGCGGTGGCGAAGGCGAGCTTCACGGTCACGGCCCGCGCCGCCGGGGGATTCGCCTCGGCGGCGTGACGGAGCGGAGCTGAGGGGCCCGAGGGGCGAGGGGCCGCGGGTGACTGCCCGAAGGGGCAATCCCCGCTGCCCCTCCCCGACGGGGCCGGACCTGGACGACACCCGGCCCCTCCCGCGACGCTGGGAGCGGACTTCCGCTATTCCCCGGGGAGCGGCAGATGCGCACACACGACCACGGACATGAACAAGAGCACGAACACGAGCACGACGAGTCCTTCAAGACACCGGAGCGAACGGACCCTCAGCAGTCGGCGGACCTCCCCCACCTGCTGAAGGCCGTCGCCACCGGCCATACGGAGGTGATCGGCCGCTCCGGGATGGGCACCCTTCAGCGGACCATCGGCAACGCGGCCCTCGGATCCGCGATCCAACGAGACGCCGACCAGGCTGCCCCGGCCTCAGACGAGGACGACCAGCGCTCGAGCGTCCACGATGTGATCTCCTCCGGCGGCGGGCAGCCCCTGGACACCGAGGTCCGCACCGATATGGAGACCCGGCTCGGGGCCGACTTCTCCGGGGTGCGGCTGCACACGGACTCGGCGGCCCACGAATCGGCGAAGGAGGTCGGCGCGCGGGCCTACACCGTCGGCGAGAACGTCGTCTTCCAACGGGACAGCTACGACCCGGCCTCGCACCAGGGCCGCACCACGCTCGCCCATGAGCTCACCCATGTCATGCAGCAGCGCAGCGGCCCGGTGGACGGTACGGAGGCGCCGGGCGGGATCCGGGTGAGCGATCCGTCCGACCGCTTCGAGCAGGAGGCGTCGGCCAACGCGGAGCGTGCGATGGCCGCCCCGGCCCCCGCGCCCGCGCCCGCGTCGGCTGAGGCCCCCGTACCGGCACCGTCCACGGCCCCGGTGCAGCGCCAGACGGAGGACGAGGACGAGCAACCGGCGGACGTGCAGGGCTCCTTCGTACAGCGGGCGCCCGAGGCGGGGGCCGAGGAAGAGGAGGAGTCTCCCCCCGAGGCATGAGACCCGTATGTCAATCAGCCCCGGTCAGCCCCCCGGCCTCAGCCATTGGCCTCCTTGCCCGGGGCGAGCTTGCCACCGAGGAACAGCGACTCCGAACACTGGGACGGCGTGGGGGCCTTGACCGGTTTGCCGACCTCCCGGCAGCTGACGGAGATCGTGACCGTGCCCTTCGCCCGCACCTCGATGGGGGTGACGAAGTGGTAGTCGGAGTCGCGGAAGTTCTCGAGTGCGAGGTTGAGCAGCTGTCCGTCGTCACTGGAGATGACCAGGGTGCCGGCGTCGCCCTGCGGGTTCTGGACGACGATGTCGGTCAGCTGGAGCGTCTTCCCCTCGGGGACCTGGTACGCGGTCTCCCGCGCCGAGCCGCCCCCCACCCGGTCCCGCACCTGTACCCGGGCGCTCGTCGGAATGGCGGACCCGCCCGTTCCGCCGGGCTCCGCGCTCGCGTCGCCGCCCGGGGACCGCGACGCGTCGCCCCCGGAACCTCCCGAGCCGCCCTGCTCGGAACCCCCGCCGCCCGCCCCTTTCTGGCCGCCGCCCTGCTGCCCGCCCTGCTGCCCGCCCTTCTGTTCCTCGGCGTTGCGCTCCTTGTCCGCTTGGCGCGCGGCGGACTCGACCGCCTGGGGGGTGATCGCCTCCCGGGCCGCCGACCGTACGGTGGGCCGGAGCAGCGCGAACCACAGGCCCACCAGCACGGCGGCCACCAGCACCGCGACGGCCAGCACCCGGGGCAGCCAGCGCGGCAGGATGGCCTGCTGCTCGTACGAGCCGTCGAGGACCACCGGCTCGTACGGGTCGTGCCCCTCCTCCGCCCGCGGTGTCACCATCACCTGGAAGGGATGGGTGATCGGTGTCCCCCGCCACAGCCGCTTGGCCGGGCGCACCTTGAGGGCGGCGAACTTGGCCTGGCCGGGCGGGATGGTCAGCTCGGTGGCCTCGAAGCCCAGCCGCGCCCGTTCGGTGGCTCCCCGTGCACTGAGCCCCACCGTGACCGGTGTGTTGCCCCTGCTGTCGATCGCCACCTTGTGCCGCCCGCGCAGGATGCCGGCCGATCCGCGCGGCACCAGTTCCGAGGTGACCTCGGTGAACGGCAGGATCGTCACACCGCGTTCGAGCGCCACCGGCTGATTCCGGTCGCTCGTCGGCACGACCCGCAGCCCGAGGGGGGTGTCCCCGGGGGCGATCTCCCAGCTGCGCGGCGGGCGAAGGGTGACGGTGGCGGTGCCCGTCGCCCCCGGATAGAGCGACAGACTCGCCGGCTCCACCGTGGTCCAGGCGGCACACGGCCCCACCACCTCGAACCGGCATTCCTCGACGGTGTCCCCCGAATTGAGCACCTGTAGGGCGATATCCGCCTCACCGCCGGGCTGGGCGGTGACGGTGGACTCGTCCAGGCTCGCCGAAACACTCATGCGGCGCACCGTAAACTCCGGCATCACATCCCGGCACCGGCCGCGCAGGAACACTTTCGGGCAATCACCGTTGCCCGGGAACGCACGTTCAATTCCCTTGGAGAAGCAAGGGCATTACTGTGGTTGCCCGTTACAGGGAGGGGAATGTGAGGAAATTGTGACGTCATGTGCATGATCTATATACATGCCATGTGCGTCACCACGCAATTGTCACGCCACCTCCCTCATCAGTCGCCCGAGGGGAGAGAGCGACGTGCAACAAACGAACGGAGAACGCATCACGGTAGCGCTGCGCGCCCAAGACCCGGTATCCCAAGCCGGAGTTGCCAGCCAGCTGCGCACCCGGCCAGAAATTACGATCATCGACTGGGATGAATCGGATGCGCCACAGGTGGCCGTGGTCGTCCTGGACGTTCTCGACGACGACGCGCACCGTGTATTACGCCAGATCCAGCGGACCAGCACCGCGCGGGGGGTACTGGTCATCACCCGTATCGACGAACAACAACTCGTGGACGCCGCCGAATGCGGCTTCGTCGGAATCGTCAGACGCGCCGAGACCACCCCGGAACGCCTGGTCCAAGTGATCAGCTCCGTGGCGCAGGGCGAAGGGCACGTCCCTCCCGATCTTCTGGGAAGCCTCCTGGAACAGGTCGGAAAGCTCCAAGGCCAGGTCCTGGCACCGCGCGGGCTCAACTTCACCGGGCTCGCGGCCCGCGAGATCGAGGTGCTTCGGCTGGTGGCCGAGGGATACGACACCGCCGATATCGCCATGAAGCTTTCCTACTCCGAGCGGACGATCAAAAACGTACTGCACGCCGTCATGACGCGGCTGAATCTGCGTAACCGCTCGCACGCCGTGGCATACGCGCTGCGCCAGGGTCTGATTTAGGAAACGCGCCACCCCGTGGGTCGCGCTCCGCAGACCCCACGGTGCCTCATAGGGCAGCCGGCCCTTCCCGAAGGGCTGGCTGCCGCCCCGGTGCGCTTCCGCATTCCGACCCGCGACAGTGGAACACCGCACGCCGATGCCGAGTGGGGTGTTCTGTGCGTTCCATACGGGGGTTCCTTCGCTTACGGCCGCGGACCGGCGCGGGTGCCAAGGCGCATGCCCGCGCACTGCGCATCGGCGCCCTGACCGCCGTACTGTCCCTGACGATCAGCGTCCTTCCGGGCGCGGCGGCGGGCAAGCGGGCGCCGGCGCCAGAACCCACGGTGACCCCCGCGGTGGTGGACGAGCCGCTGGACCCGGGCGACTCGCTCGCGGTCGACAAGAAGGTGCGTACGCCTGTGATCCCGCCGCGGCCCGATGTGGTGCTGCTGGTCGACGGAACGCGAAGCATGCAGCCCACCATCGACAACGTCCAGGACAACCTGGACCGGATCACCGACAGGGTGCGCGAGGAGCAGCCCGACTCCCGCTTCGCCGTGGCCACCTTCGGTGACAAAGTCGACGGTGACCGGGTCTTCACCGTGCTCCAGGGGCTCACGGACAATCTGGACGAGGTACGGCGGGGAGTCGACGGCCTCGCCTCCGACCGCGGTCTCGGCAGCCCCGGCCCCGCCGAGGACTGGATCAACGCCCTGTGGCAGATCGGCAATGGGGCGGGCGGGAAAACCGTCTTCCGCGAGGGCGCGAGCCCCATCGTCGTCCTGGTCGGCGACGCCTCCAGCCACGACCCCAGCATGGACCACTCGCTGAGTGACGGCATCAACGCCCTGAAGAGCGCGGCGGTCCGGGTCCTCGGCGTGGATGTGGCCACCGACCTCGGCGACGGCCTCAACGGCAACGGCAACAACGGCAACGGCCCTGGCCAGAACCAGGAAGACCCACACGATCCCGACCAGGCGAGCAAGGTCGTCCAGGCCACGGGCGGCAAGCTCTTCCAGAACATCGACGCGGACCAAGTGGCGGACACCATCGCGGAGGGGCTGACCAACCTGCCCACGACGGTCAGCTATCAGGCGGTGGCCTGCGACCCCGCCCTCTCCGTCTCGCTGACCCCGGCGAGCAGGGAGGTGACCAGCGGTGCGGTGGCGGACTTCAGCGAGACCATCAAACTGGCGGACGACGCCCCGCAGGGCGCGACGCTCAGCTGCACCGTCCAGTTCCTGCTGAACGGCAAGGTGCCGAGCGGAGAGATGCCCGCGGATGTGCCGCCCGCGCGGGTGTTCCGTGACCGGCGGAAGGGGACTGGTGGGGACGGTTCCGACCACGGGAGCTCCGGTTCCGGCGGAACGATCGCCGGGGCGATCGGCGGCGCGGTCGGCGGCGCGGTCGGCGGATCCGACGGCGGGCAGAACGGTGGGGTCATCGGCGGGGCGGCGGGTGGCGTGTCCAGCGGATCCGACGGCTGCGGCGGCGGAACCATCGCAGGGCTGGCGGTGGGCGGGGTCGGCGGATACGACAGCGAACGCAACGGCGGCCTGATCGCCGGGGTGCTGGGCGGCGCGATCGGCGGTTCCGACGACGGCTGTGGCGGCGGGGCCTCCGGCGATGGGTCGGGCAACGGGTCGGGCAACGGGTCGGGCGGTGGAACCATCGCCGGGGTCATCGGCGGCCTGATCGGTGGAGTGATCAGCGGCGCCTCCAGCGGAACGGGCGGTGAGGACGGAGGCCAGAACGGCGGGCCGGGCGGAGACAACACCGGCCAGAACGGCGGACCAGGCGGAGACAACACCGGCCAGAACGGCGGACCAGGCGGAGACAACACCGGCCAGAACGGCGGACCAGGCGGAGACAACACCGGCCAAAGCGCGGGACAGAACGCAGGCCAAGACGGAGGCGACGGAGACGGAGACGGAGACGGAGACGGAGACGGAGAGCCCACCCCAGAGGACTACCAGCAGCACATCACCATCACCGTCAACGACGTAACGGCCCCGGTCGTCACCGTGGACGACCGCATCGTCGAAGCGACCGGCAAGAACGGCACCAAGGTCGACTTCACCGCCACCGCCGAGGACGCGGTCGACGGCAAGTTGCCGGTGACCTGCGACCCCGCTTCCGGTTCACGCTTCCCCGTAGGCACGACAGAGGTCACCTGCACCGCCACGGACTCATCGGGCAACACCGGAACCGACACGGCCACCTTCACCGTCAGCCCCGCCCCGGTGCCGAACCAGGCGGACATCGCCGTGACGGCGGCCGCCGGCCCCTCCCCCCGCTACGCGGGGCAGCGGACCGGCGTACGCTTCACCCTCACCAACGCGGGCCCCAAGACCGCGAAGAACATCGCGCTCACCACCACCTGGCCCCGTACCAAAGACGCCAACAAGCGCAGCCTCTCGGCCCTCTCCGGCTGCACCCGCGCCGCCCCCTGCTCCCTCGCACCCGGCGAGCGCCTGACCGTGACGCAGTCCGCGGTCTACCGCACCGCCGTCCGAGGAGACATCCGCGTCTCCGTCACCGGCTCCCCACGCGACCCCAGGCGCGCCAACAACACGGACACCGCCCGTATCCGCGTCCTGCAGCCCAAGTTGACCGTCACCCCGAAGGTCGCCAGGCCCGGCGATGTGGCAGTGGCGCGGGGCAAGGACTTCCCGCCCGGTGCCACGGTCGCGCTCATCTGGAAGCCGGGCATCACCGCGGCCCGTTCGACCGTACGCGTCGACGGCGACGGCACCTTCGAGGCACAGGTGCTGGTCCTGCGCAAAGACCAACTCGGCCCGCGCGAGCTCCGCGCCACCGTACGGGGGCTGGACCGGCTGGAGAAGCCGGTGCTGATCGTGCAACGCAGCCTGCAGCCGCCCGACTTCGCGGGCCGGAGGTGACGGCACCGGTGATCCACGAGGTCGACGAGGCGCTGCGCGCGATGTTCAGAACGGAGGCCCTGGCGGGCGGCACCCAGGTGTCGGTCGTCTTCGACGCCCCCACCCGCGACTGGGCCGCCAAGGTCAACGCCCCCACCGTCAATCTGTATCTGTACGACATCCGCGAGGACATGCGCCGCCGGGAGCGCGGTCTGCTCAATGAGTACGACGAACGGGGCACGATCGTGGCCCGGCGCCGCCCGCCGCGCTACTTCAAGCTCTCGTATCTCATCACGGCGTGGACCAAGCGCCCTGAGGACGAGCACCGTCTGCTCTCCTCGCTCCTCTCCTGCCTGCTGCGCTACGAGGCGCTGCCCGCCGAACGGCTCACCGGCACGCTCGCCGAACTCGGCGTACCCGTCCCCATGACGATCGCGCTCCCGCCTCCCGAGGACCGGTCGTTCGCCGATGTGTGGAGCGCGCTGGGCGGGGAACTGAAACCATCCCTCGACCTGGTGGTGAGTGTGCCGGTCACCGAGTCGCCGGTATACCCGGCAGGACCGGAAGTCGGCGAGGAGGGCCTGCGCGTCGGATTGTCCGACGTAGCGGCGGACGCCGGGACGCCCACAAACCGTTCATCGAGCCCAGGGGACCTCCCCGTGTACGGCATCAAACGCACAGGCGTGTCCTCCCAAGTATCAGAAGAACAACCCGAATGACGGACACCCCGGCCGAACCCCCCACCCCCACTCCCACCCCCATCCCCTCCCCCGACCCGAGCCTGCGCCACCTCTTGGACCGGGCCATCCTGATCGAGCAACGGGTAAGGCGGGCCGTTTACGCAAGGCAGCAGACGGACCCAGCCCCCGATGACGCCTTCCGGGGCCTGTATCTCACCGATGAGACGATCCACCACCTCCTGGAACACGGCCGCGGGCTCAGGGCCACCGACCCCGACGACACCGACACCGCATTCCTGGCGGAAGCAGAAGCACGCGCCGACGCCGCGACCCGCTCCGGCCACCGACCCCGACTGCGCTCACTGGCGGCCGACTTCAACCTCACAGCCCTGGACATCGAAGTCCTGCTGATCGCGCTGATCCCGGACCTGGACGACCGCTTCGAGCAGTTCTACGGCTACTTGAACGACGATGTCACCCGCCGCCGCCCGACCATCGGCCTGGCACTCGGCCTGTGCGGACTGTCCCCGGCCGACGCCGGAGCCCGCGCCCGCCTGTCCCCGCAAGCCCCCCTCCGCTCCGGCGGCCTCCTCCTGGTGGAGGAGCCGGACCGCCCCTTCCTGGCCCGCGCGCTACGAGTCCCCGACCGCGTCACCGCACACCTCCTAGGCGACGACACCCCCGACCCACGCATCGTGGACCTCCTAGCTCCCTGCCAGAACGCACCAACACAGCTGGGCAACCCGGCCCCCCTCGCGCGCTCACTCGCCTCCGGCATCCGCCTGGCGTACCTACGCGAGGACCAGGGCGGCGCGGGCACCGCGCTGGCCTCCGCCGCCCTAGCGCAAGCGGGCTACGGCGTCCTGGGCGTGAAGGTGGAAGCGCTGGCCCGTGACCCGCACCCAACAGAGGCAGTAAAAATCCTGGCCAGGGAAGCCCGCCTAACGGCCTCAGGCCTGGTGTGCACCCCCATAGACGCCCTCACCCGCGACAACTCCCAGGTCATCCGCGCGGTGTCGGACATCCCGCTCCCGGTCGTCCTGGTCGGCCGCGCCCCGTGGGACGCGGCTTGGTCAACTCACCCGCCACTGCTGCTCCATGCCCCGCGGGTGGAGCCGGCGGCGCGGGCGGCGCTGTGGTCGGCGGCGTACGAAGGCGAACGGGCCAGGGACCGAACAGTAAACCGAGCCCAGCCACCGGGTGAGCGGACACCCGATCAAGAGCAGCAGCTGAAGGAAATCCCCCCGAACCTGAACATCACCCGCCTCCTCTCCCCCTTCCTCCTCGCCCCGGACCAGATCACCCGGGCTGCCCAAGGCGCGGCCCAGACCGCGATGCTGGACGGCGGCACCCTGCGCCCGGACCACGTCCGCGCCGGAGCCCGCGCCCAGAACGCCGCGGGCCTCGACCGCCTGGCCCGCCGTATCGAACCGGCGGTGGCCTGGCCCGACCTCGTCCTCCCACCGGACGCCCTCGCCCAACTCCGCGAACTCACCGCCCGCGCCCGCCACCGCGACCGGGTGCTGGGCGAATGGAGCATGCGACCGGGCGGAGGGCGGGGCCGGGGCGTCACCGCCCTCTTCGCGGGCGACTCGGGCACCGGCAAGACGATGTCCGCCGAAGTCATCGCCGCCGACCTGGGTCTGGATCTCTACACGGTCGATCTGGCGACCGTCATCGACAAATACGTAGGCGAAACGGAGAAAAACCTGGAGCGCATCTTCTCCGAAGCGGCCGGAATCAACGGCGTCCTGCTCTTCGACGAAGCCGACGCGATCTTCGGCAAGCGCTCCGAGGTCAAGGACGCCCACGACCGCTACGCCAACGTCGAGAGCGCGTACCTCCTCCAGCGCATGGAAACCTTCGACGGCCTGGCGATCCTCGCCACCAACCTCCGCGCCAACCTCGACGACGCCTTCACCCGCCGCCTCGACCTCGTCATCGACTTCCCCCTCCCCGACGCCCCCCAACGCCGCACCCTCTGGGACCGCTCCCTGGGCCCCACCCTCCCCCGCGCCGCCGACCTGGACCTGGACTTCTGCGCCGACTCCTTCGAACTCGCCGGCGGCAACATCCGCTCGATCGCGGTCACCGCCGCCTACTTCGCCGCCGAGTCAGGGCATCCCGTGACCATGTCCGACCTGATCCATGCCGTACAGCGGGAGTACCAGAAGCTGGGCCGCCTGACCCTGGCGTCGGAGTTCGGCCCGTATATGTCGCTGCTGTCCTGAGGGGCACCGGGATGGTTATCCACAGGCCCACACACGAAAAGGGCCATCACGCCATAGTGCAGCATGACGATCAGCGGCGAAGTCCTCAGAAACGTCCACGCTTTGGCTGCCAAGCAGGACTGGGTGGTGACCACGGCACAGCTCCGCGCGATCGGCGCCGAGCGAGCGGACGTCCGCCGCATGCTCCGGGCGGGCCAGTGGGTGCCGCTCACCCGGGGCAGCTACTGGCTCGGGCGGGACGCGCGGGGGCCATCGCTGCGGGCCCGGGTCCGGGGCCTCCTCCTCACCTGCGGCTCACAGGCCATGGCGGCGGGCCCCACGGCCGCCCGGCTGCTGGGCATCCAGGGCCTCCCACTGGACGACGGCACTCTGCACCTGGCCACCCCGCAGGACACCATCCGCAGCCGCCAAGGCGTCCATATCCACAGGACCCTCGTACCCGACCATGCCCACACAACGCTGCGCGGCATCCCCCTGACCACCCCCGTCCGCACCTGCGCTGACCTCCTCCTCCAGTTCCCACGCGCCGAGGCGGTGAGCATGCTGGACTCCGCCCTCCACCAAGGCGTACTCACCTCTGCCGACCATCTCACCCTCCCCACCCACCTGTCCGGCCGCCCCGGCGCACGCCAGGCCCGCGCCTGGGTCCCCTTGGCCGACGCCCGGGCCGAATCCCCCCTCGAAACCCGCATCCGCCTCATCTGCCTCGACGGCGGCCTGCCCCCACCCCTCCCCCAGTGGCCCATCCCGGACCCCGAGCGTGGCCGAGTCCTCCGCATCGACCTGGGCTGGCCGGCTCAGCGGGTCGGCATCGAAGCCGACGGCCATGGCCCCCACGACACACCCCAGGCCCTCTACCGAGACCGCTTCCGCCAGAACCGCCTGGCCACCCTCGTCCCCGGCCTGACTCTGCTCCGCTTCACCTGGCCCGACACCTACCGCCCGGACAACATCCTCATCCCCCTCCGCCAGGCCCTCCAACGCCCGTGATCCCCACGAGCGCGACGCCAGGCCCACCCTGCAACACTCGGGCGCGGGCCCAGTGCCTCAGCGAATGCGGCACCCTGCGCCGCGTGGAGCAGGTCCGGGGGTCATCGGCGTGACGTCGTACAGCCGGCCCGCGTCACTGCTTCGCCACTTTCGCCACTTTCGCCAGCCATGGATGTCCGGGGTGCACGCGCCTCAGCCACCCGCCGAGATCGTCGCGCCGCGCCTGGCTCAGCAGCGGCAGGACCCCGTCGAAGTCGGCGTGATCCTTGGGTCGTGTCGCCTTCGCTTTGAACAACAGCACAAGCTCTGGCGCCAGGTACGGGATGCCGTCCGCCGTCCGTTCGATGATCGCGTCGTACGGCAGCCGCAGGCTCTCGTCCCGCCGACAGATCCACATCCCGCCCTCGTGCGGCTCGCGGAAGACGTCGAAGAGGAACTGACCACTCGCCGGATCCCGCAGCCAGGTCTGGTACGTGGCCGCGAGCGCCTCAGCTCCTGCCCTTGCCCAGATCCGTCCCGAGCCCACCGCGTCAAACATGTACTCGGGGAAGCGGTCCCGAACCTCCGCGAACCCCGCCGCGGGCACCGCGATCTCCAGATCGCCGTGGGGTCGCGACTGTCCCCCGCGAAACAAATCCAGCGCCCACCCGGCCACGACGCACCAGGGCGCGCTGATCCCGCCCAACCGCTCCGCGACCTGTTCCGGCCCCCAGGCGTCCGCCCACCGGGCATGCAGTTCGTCCGCGTCAAGGACGGTGCCGCCGGGCGGCAGAGAATCGGCCATCGGAACAACTTACTGCCGCGGTAGCCGCGTTCGCGGATCTCCAGGCAGAGGCGGGTGTCGCTGACCTGACCCGGTGCCTCGGTGAAGCGAGCGTTGAGATGCCCCTTGAACGGTTCCAGTACGCAGCCAGGCATCATTCACGGCAGCATGAGCAATCGCCTAGGCGTGATCCATTGACGGAGAGGTACTGATGAGGCTGCTGCTGAGCTCCTGGTTTCTGACCCCCGACAGCCGCCCGTCGGCGCTGCCCAGCACCCTTCGCACCGGCAAGGCAGGCATCGTCTTGAACGCGCTCGACGGGTACGGCCCCTCACGCGCTCGCGATTATGCCCGTGAGAGGCGCACTCTTGAGACCTTCGGCTACTCCTGCGAAGAACTCGACCTCCGCGACTACTTCTCCGCCCCCAAGGAACTCCCCAAGCGCCTGGCCGACCTCGACCTCGTCTGGGCTCTGGGCGGCAACGCGTTCGTCCTGGCCCGCGCCATGACCCGGACCGGATTCCGCGATGCCCTCCATGAGCAGCAGCATCGTGCCGAGTTCACCTACGGCGGCTACTCAGCGGGAGCCTGCGTCGCCGGACCGGACCTCCAGGGCATCGACCTCATGGATGACCCAACCGTCCTGCCCGAAGGCTATCCACCGACCACCGCACCAGAATGCCTCCTCCTGGTGCCCTACCGGATCGTTCCCCACTGGCGATCCGAACACCCCGAAGCGGAGCGCGCGGAGCGAGCCGCGGCTCATCTCGCCGAGAGCGGGCTGCCGCACCGATGTCTACGCGACGGGGAGGCGGTCAACATCCACGACACCACCAGGCCAGTCAACTGACCGCCGAAAGAGCCGCACCTTGTACGGATCGCCGGCAAGCCGATCGCGCTCCACTACCGGAACGGTCAGCAGGTGTTCGAGATCGCCCCGACGGTGACGAGGACGGCGAGTCGCGAACTACGAAGCTGCTGGCCCGGAGAACGGGCGTCAATTTCAGCGAGGAAGACCTGCTTGGGCCCCCTCCGGGGAATGCGCCACTGTGGATCGCACCGACGGCAGCGTTCTCGTTGTCCATCCAGTGATCCCGAACGCCCCAACGCGGCCGGGATACCCGAGACGGTGCAGTTCGCCACCAAGCCCCGTCTGGCCATGGAGATGATCACAGCCACGCTGGAGGCCGCAATCACCGCTTCCTGAGAGACGGGCGACAAGCCTCCGGCCAGGATCCGCAGCCCCGTGCCGCACCTGAAGCACGCGGTGTCGGTTACGTCCTCCTGGCCGTCGTCTGCTCGCCCTGGAGAAGAATCCACCACAGCCGCACCCCCGGCCTGACGCTGCTCCACTTCACCTGGGCCGACACCTACCGCTCGGACTCCATGCTCATCCCCCTCCGCCAGGCCCTCCGACGCCCATGACCCCCACGAGCGCGACACCAGGCCCACCCTGCAACGCCGGGGCGCAGGCCCAACGTCTCAGCGGATGCGGCATCCTGCGCCGTCAGTAACCGAACTCGCCTTCCGCGATACCTCCCACAAGAGCGCCCCACGCCTCAGTGGCGAAGGCAAGCACCGGTCCATCGGGAGCCTTGGAGTCACGCACCCCCACTCGCGCCCGGAGGTGTGCGACCTGGACGCACTCGTTGCCTTCACCGCCGCTGTAGCTGCTCTTGAACCAGACCTCCACTATGGGGCCTGTGTCGGGGGCGCGCTCAGTCACGGGCAACTCCTGTCGGACTTTGGCCAGCAGCCGCAGAGACGCTGAAGGGTCGGCCGCTTGCGAACGAAGGTAGTCGAAGCTCAACTTATAGGAACCAATGTCGTCCGCATCGTCCAGATACAGGCCCCGACGACGCATCTCGATGTAGACAACCGCCATGGAATTGAGCGGATTCCGCTCGTCGTCCCGCCCCAGGATCACAAAATGCCCCGTGCCTGCCGCGTGGGCCCCGGCGGTGAACCGCAAGACCTGGATGTCGACGTTCGGAGCCTGAGCCACCTCATGCAAGTGGTCCATCTGCTCGGCCATGACCGCCCGCCCACCAACGTCGCGCAGGAGAACAGCCTCATCAAGAACGGCCCATAGGTGCAAGGTCGGGTTACGGGTGAGGATCGCCTACCGCTGAATGCGGGCATCCACCATGCGCTCGATCTCGATATTGGAGCTGCGCTTCTCCCGCGCTTGGTGGATGGCAAGCGCGTAGGCGCGCGTCTGGAGCAGGCCGAGGACAACGGTGTTGGCGTAGACGTGCTCGTAGGCGGCCTTGTGCTCGAAGGAGACGAGCGGGTCCATCCACTCCGGCACGGCGCTGTTCCCCACCCACCAACCGTCGGTCTGTGACTTGGCCACCCGCACGAGCGCGTCCCGCTCCTCTACCGAGGCGCTACTTCTGTCGGAACTGGTCACCAACGCCGTACAGCACGCACGCGTCCCACCAGGTCGAGAGATCGAAGTCCGCTACGAACTGTCCAGCAGCCGCCTGCGCATCGAGGTCGCGGACGCCTCAGACGAACAACCCCAGCAACGCACAGCGGATGACAACGACGAGCGCGGACGCGGTTTGCTGCTCGCCGACGCCTTAGCGGACAAGTAGGGCGTGAGTCCCCGAAATATCATCGGCAAGCTGGTGTGGTTCGAGCTACCGCTGGCATCGGAACCAGAAGGTTGATCTCGAGTAAGACTGACACGATCTTCGGCAAGCGATCCGAGGTCAAGGACGCCCACGACCGCTACACCAACGTCGAGAGCCCGCACCGCCTCCCGCGCATGGAGGCGACGCCCTCACCCGCCGCCTGGACCTCGTCATCGACATCTTCCTCTCCGACGCCACCCACCACCGCACCCTGTGGGACCGCTACGTGGGCCCCGTCCTCCCCCTGCGCCACCAACCTCGACCTGGACTTCTGCGCCGAGACCTTCGCACCAGCGCAGTTGATCCCCACGAGCGCGACGCTCCGCCCACCTGCAGAACCCGGACGCGGGCCCACCGCCTCACCGGACGCAATATCCTGCGCCGTCATCGCACGTGACCTTCGAGTGAGCATCCGTTCGGTGCAACGGTGGTGTAAAACCTGGCCAGAAGGCGGCCCGAGCTCGCTGGCCTCGAAGGGGCCTGCCTCGCTCCCGCTGCTGAGCGACGAGTTGTTCGCCGCCCTGGAACGCTGACCTGGACAAAGGCCCGGTGGCCCATGGGTGGCCCGACCAGACCTGAGCCCTGTCCCGGATCAAGACCGTCCGGGTCCGGGGCCGGGGCCGCTGCCACCGTCGCCTATCGGTCGCAGCCCTGGCCTGCCACAAGCCCGGCGAGCTCTTCCGGCCCAGCACCGACGCACGGTGGACGGCCGCAAGAGCTTCGCATGGACCGATTACCGAGGCCTCATCCAGGCCGCGCACCACCAGCTCGGCGGCGCGACCGTGTTGGTCTGGGACGACCTCAACACGCACCTCACCACAGAAATGCGCCGCGACGTCACCGCCGTCCGGCGAGGCGTACGCCAACTCCAGTATCTGCGAGACGTCCTTGACGGCTGTCCAGCCAGCGCCGGCCTGATTACGGACGGCTGACCACCATGCTGAGAGCTGAGCTTCACATCCCTCAGCTCATGGGAAGGAGGGTCAGGTAGCCGAGGCCTATGACGCCGCGATAGCCCCGCAGCCACATGTTGCGGTGACGATCCACGCGGTCGAGGGTCTCCTTCGCCAAAGGGTGAGGTAAGCGAACCCGAGGTCTTCCCATTCGTCGTTGCTCACGGTCTCGATCCAGACGGGCCGAAGGCCCGCGGCGATGGCGAGGCCAGCGAGGTCGTGGCGCTCAGAGGGGGAGGCGTCTGGCCACATAGCCGACAACTCCTTTGGAATGGACGGTGTTGGCAAAATCCCTCACCGAGAACGACACGGGCGCCCGGGGTGACCAGGCGACGGAGAGCGGCAGCGGGGTGCTCGGGTGGCCGAGCATCGCTGATGGCGTGGCTCTCACCAGGCACAGCATGAGGTCGGAGGAGCCTTGCGTGGTGTCGACGGCGGACTCTTGGACGGAGTGGACGCTCGGCCAACCCGCGGGCCTCGGCATCGGCGCGCCCGCGGGCAAGGTCGTCCTCGTTGAGGCCGATACCGATGCCGGTCGCGGCGGGCGTCACCCCAAGGAGGCGGAACATGAACTCTCCCCAGCCACAGCCGATGTCCAGCGCCGGCATCGGGGGCAGTAGGGGTGGCTTGAGCGAACAGTCGGCGGATCATTGTGGCAACCCGGTCCTCGGAGAACGGTCCGTGGTACGTAAACCGGGACAGCCCCGGGGAAGGTAGTGTCGTCCATGAGCCCGGACAGCAGGGAAAGCTCGGCTGTCAGCGACACCGGTTCCCCATGCGAGGTGCAGAGCGGGTGGTTGACGGCTGCCTCGCCCATACCGACCCGATCATGGACAGCCGACCGACATCACGAGTTGAACTTGTTCGGGCTCCTGGCCAACCAGATGATCCGCCGCACTACCCACAAGAAATCCCAGGTATTCTAGCCGACAACTGCTACTGGAGTAAAAACTGGAACTGCCGAAAGACTTCCGGCACAGGACAGTAGTAGCTGCTCGGACGCCATGGCACGACATTGGGATCAAGCATTTCTCTTGGTGTTCTCGAATTGGCTCCACTCCAACAACGAGTAAGCATTTAGCACCCTTTCAAGCTCCTCGCACTCGGAGGATTGCATTGGGCAATTAATGGCAACATAACCCAACTGGAAAACTTCGTACTCAAGCCGCAAGGCGTTCAGGTTGCGAATTAGCTCACCCTGCCTCTCAGTGGTGTCGTATTCAGCCGCATCCTCCTCGAAAATTACATGGTAAACCGTGTTCCCCGAATCACCGACAACGGAGTCGATAACCCATTCAAAGCCCCCGGAAGGCTTGACGCTCACTTTGTCGCCCAGCGAAATTTCGCGGGCAAAGAAGGGGATGCAGCAAATAACAAACTCATGCCCTCCTGAGCGCTTTGCCCACAATTGCTCCCATTTACCCGGCAGCCCTGAATCAGAAAGATCACACATGACGAGCGAATCGGCTTCGCCTTGCCAGACAGGTTCAGAGTGGCCGCAGATATCGTTGATGTCCACCATGCACATCTCCCCATTGCGTCGGGCATTTTAAAATTGATTATATCCCATGATCGTCGAATTAGGCAACACGATTCTCGCGTCAATAGGTTTTCGGTGGACCGTACTCCATCACATGCCAAACTTGAAGTCCCGTGGGCCACCACGATGGGGGCCATTTGCCCTCATAATCGTACGGCGGCGTTTTTGGAGCTGGACTGTCTCCCTTCGAAGAGTTGCACAACGCGCAGGAGGGGCCTAGGTTCCTTTCTTCATTGTCTCCGCCCGCAACGCGCGGGACGACATGTTCAACCGCGGATGCCCGAGGCTTCCTGCAATACATGCAAGCTACGGCCTGACGGCCCGCGAAAATACGCTGCTTGTTTTCCGAGAAATGCCGTCCTTCGGTACTTCCACCCTGTGATCCTGGAGGAATTCGGGGCTCCAGTCGAGTGGAGTCATGGGAAGACTCATCCTCTTCAAGTGTCCAATCTCCAGGAGGGCCGTACCTGCGGGCATGTTCGTTCTTCATGTCTTGCGTCCACCATTCAGGAGGCCAAGTACCCGAGTACCCTCGAGGCGGGGTCTTGGGAATACCGCGATCTCTTTTTGAAGAGTTACAATGCACACACACAGGGACGAGATTTGTTTCCTCATTGTCTCCTCCTCTGTGCCGTGCTATGAAATGATCCACGGCCTCCGCGTTCGGTAAACGGCAGTAGTAGCAATTAGTTGACGACCCTCTCTTGAAAAAACGCTTCCTAGCTGCCTCTATGTCTCTTTTTTCCTTACTGCCTCCAGTGGAGCCGAGCTCACCATCTTCGTAGTCATCATGAACCTTGTTTTTGCTTGCTAGCAGCCAGACAGTGCGCGGCTTGGTCGACTCAACTTCAAACCCGCGTATCCACCTGTACCGCACTCGCAACAGACCAAGAGCAGCGGTTAATCTTATCGCGGGCGACTTCCTCATTTCGTGATTGCGAACGATCGTCTGCGCCTTCGCTATCGCGGCAGGAAGTTCTCGCTCTTTCTTATTGCCGAACTTTGCCTCAAATTTCTTCGATATTTTCTTGGCGGCCTGGGCGATCTTGGCGGCGATCTTGTCTATGGCGCGGTTGACCGGGCGGGAGACTTTTTGGAAGACCTGCTTGATTTTGTTGGCCAGGCCGCCGACGCCCAGGAGGGAGGCCAGGAGGCCGATGAGGAGGGGGATGCTGGCGGCCAGGGCGGTTTCGACCATTTTGGGGACGCCGGCGGAGCCGCCGTTCGCGATGACTATGACCGCGTCCAGGACCGCGTTGACGAATTCGACGATCTGGGCGCCCTGGTTCACGATGAACGAGACGATGTCGATGATGCCCTTGACCGCGCGGACGAAGGCCGAGGCGGGGTTGAGGAGGGAGAGGATCCAGGTGATGCCCGCGATGATGACGGTGGGGATGAGGTAGGACTTCAGGTCGTCGAGGATCGTGGACTTGAGGTCGCCGGTCTCGGCGGTGATTTCTTTTGCGGCGCCGGCCGGGCCTTCGGTGGCCAGGGCCTTGGCTACGGGGACGGATTGTTCGGCCGCGTTCATGGCCTGGTCGGGGACGCCCTGGCGGGTGATGCGGGCGCGGATGTTGGCCCAGGTCAGGCCTAGGAGCGAGGCGATCAGTTGGATGATGCCTTTTAGGTCGAACTTGGCGGGGATTTCCAACCCTGCTTTGGCCGAGGTGCCCAATAGCCAGGAGACCAGGCCGGTTTGGAGGTGGGTGCCGATGTTGGAGATGAACTGCTGAAGGCCCGCGCCGACGGCGCGGACCAGGTTGCCAAGGAAGCCGATGGGGTCCTTGATGATTTTCATGATGGCGCTGGCGGCCTTGGCCAGGATGCCCATCAGGAGATCCTTGAGCTCCTTGATGGTCTTGATGACACCGACGACGGCGTCCACGGCCTTCTGGACAAGGCCCTTGTTCGCTTCCTGGAGTTTTTTGATCTCCTCGTCGACCGCATTGAGGGCCTGGGTGTACTTCTGGGCCAGGGTCTGGACCAGTTGCTGTGATTTTTCGTTGACTTCGGATTCCAGGTCGTCGAACTTGCCCGCGAAGTCCTTGGCCGCTTCCTGGCCGTACTGCTTCAAGTCGGCGGGAAGCTTGTCGACCTCGGTTTTGATGTCCGCGCGGCCCTGGGCGATGCGGGCCTTGGCCTTGCCGAGTTCGGCGCCGATGGTGTCGGCGATGGACGAGATGACGCCCTGCATCATGTTGACGTAGAGCTTGCGGGACTCCTGGAAGAGCTGGTTCGCCTCCTCCGGCATCCCGGCGATTTTGTCCTTGGCCCACTTGGCCGGGCCCCAGAAACCGCCATAGCGCTTGTCCTTGTACTGCTTCATCCGGCGCTTCTGGTCTTTGTTGAAGGCGTCCCGGGCCTTCTTCTCGCCCTCCTCGAACTGCTTGTCGACCTTGCCGTCCAGGCCGGACAGGATGCCCTCGACGTCCTTCTGGGTGGCGTCGAAGACCTTCTGGAGCTTGGCGGTTACCTGTTCCCGCTTCTGCTCGTCCTTGGACTTGGTCTCGCCCTTGCCGCCGTCGACCTGTTTGCCCGCGCCCGCGCGGGTGGCGGTCAGGGCGGACATGGCCTGGGTGCCGGCCGCGGCCGCGTTCGACTTGGCGGTGGCCAGTTGTTGCTTCTCCGCTCCCCGGGCCTGCGCCGGGGCCTGCGCGGAGTGCTGCTCGGCCTTCTTCTTCTCCCCCAGGGCGTCGGTGAACTCCGGTTCATTGCTCTTGGCCAGCTGCTCCTCGGTGACCTCCGCGTCCGCCATCTGCTGGTCGGTCTTCTTCGGGCCCTCGGAGAAGTCCGTGACCTCGGGCGGCTGCTGCTGCGGCGTCGCGTCGGCGGCGTTCGGCGCGCCCGGGTTGGCCGGAGGCTGGTCCGGCTTCATCGGGGTGACTTCTTTTTCCTTGGCCTGCGAGGTGTCCGGGGCCGCCTTGGTGGTGGTCTCGATGTCCTTCGACGACGCTTTCTTCCCGTCCGTGACCTTGCCGTCGACCTCGCCCTTGATCTTCTCGGCCTTGCCGGAGCCGGAGAACTTGTCCGCCTCGTCCAGGTTCTTCGGCGCCTGGTCCGCGATCGCCTTGTTGACGGCCTCGATGAACGCCGCCTTGTTGAACTCCCCCGGCTTCGCGTCGTTCATCTTCTCCGCGTTGGCCGCCTTGCCCTGCGCCTCCTTGTCGTCCGGCGGGGCCACCGCCGCGTCCTGCGCGGACTGGGACTCGCTCGCCGCCGGGTTGTGCTGGGACAGCTTCTGCTTCTTCGCGGCGACGTCCGACTGCACCTTGCGGAAGCCAGGCGCCTGCGACGGTGGGGGCTTCACCGGGGCCGTATAGCGCTGCGCCACCAGGCGGGAGACGGCCGCGTTGCCCGCCATGCGCTGGAGGCGGTGGAGGTGGCTCGGGGTCAGGCCGGGCGTTTGTTCCGGGGGCGCTGCCGCTTCGGGTGTGCGCTGTGTCGAGGCCTCGTTGCCGTCCTTAGCGGCAGGCTTTGTGGCCTTCGCTCCCTTCACCGGATCACCCCGTCACCGGTCGGCCGGCACTGTGTCTGTCAGGGTGCTGGGCCCCGGGACCCTAAGTCGCCGACGGCCGGGTCATGATGAGGGCAGAGCTTTCTGCCCGATAGGGAAAGAGCCATTGCTGCCCCTTCGGGCACCCGGCTCTGTACGCGGGGGCGACCGAAAGCCCTTTCCCATTGATCCATTGCCCGGGAAGAATCGCTTCGTTTCCCCGGTCGAGGAGAGTGGCATGCCGTCATACCTGTCCCCGGGTGTCTACGTCGAAGAGGTGGAATCCGGGTCGCGGCCCATAGAAGGGGTCGGCACTTCCGTCGCCGCCTTCATCGGGTTCGCGCAGAAGGGGCCGTTCAACGAGCCGACGCTCATCACCAACTGGACCCAGTTCACGAGCGTTTTCGGCGACTTCGTCGAGGGGACCTATCTCGCCTCCTCCGTCTACGGCTTCTTCGCCAACGGCGGCGGCATCTGCTACGTCGTACGCATCGGCGGAGGCGGTCAGGCAGATCAGGCGGAGCAGGGAAAAGCCGGTGCGCCCAAGGAGATCGGCGCCGGGACCACCGCCCAACTCGGGCCGTATACCGTACGGGCCCTCCCCGGCGTCACCGGGGAGATCACCGTCGAGGTGGCCGAGCCCGAGGGGGAGGACCCGCCGCAGGATGTCTTCACGCTGGTGGTCAAGCGGGACGGGGCGGTCGCGGAGACCTATCCGAACGTGACCACCAAGCGCAGCAAGGAGAACGTGGCCACCCAGGTCAGGGCGCGGTCCCAGCTGATCAGGCTGGAGGAGCCCGGCAAGGGTGCCGCGCCCGCGCGGCCCGAGGCGCAGTCGGTGACCCTGGCGGCGGCCCCTGGCGCCGGGCCGGGGGCGGCCGTGCCCGACGCGCTGTCGGCGGACTCGTACGTCGGCGACCCCGACCGGCGCACCGGGTTCGGCGGCCTGGAGGCGGTCGAAGAGATCACGATGGTGGCCGCGCCGGATCTGATGAGCGCCTATCAGCGCGGTCTGCTGGACCTGGAGTCGGTGATCTCGGTGCAGCGCGGGCTGATCACGCACTGCGAGGCGATGGGCGACCGGATCGCGATCCTCGATCCTCCGCCCGGTCTGAGCCCGCGGCAGATCAAGACCTGGCGGGAGGAGACGACCGGCTTCGCCTCCAAGTACGCCACCCTGTACTACCCATGGATCAAGGTCTTCGACCCGGCCGTCGGCCGCGATGCGTTCGTACCGCCGAGCGGGCATGTCGCCGGAGTGTGGGCGCGCAACGACGACTCGCGCGGGGTGCACAAGGCGCCGGCGAACGAAGTGCTGCGCGGGGCGGTCGCGTTGCAGACCCAGATCACCAAGGGCGAGCACGATCTGCTCAATCCGATCGGCCTGAACTGCATCCGGGCGTTCCCCGGCCGCGGCATCCGGGTGTGGGGGGCGCGGACGCTGGCCGACGATCCGGCCTGGCGCTATCTCAATGTGCGGCGGCTCTTCAACTACCTCGAGGAGTCGATTCTCGCCGGAACCCAGTGGGTGGTGTTCGAGCCGAACGACGACGCCCTGTGGGCCCGTGTTCGGCGCACGATCTCCGCGTTCCTGGTCAATGAGTGGCGCAAGGGGGCGCTGTTCGGGGTGACCCCGGACGAGGCCTTCTACGTGAAGTGTGACCGCGAGACCAACCCGCCGGAGAGCATCGACGCGGGGCAGGTCATCTGTGAGGTGGGAGTGGCCCCGGTCAAGCCCGCGGAGTTCGTGGTGTTCCGGCTCGCCCAGCTCTCCGCCGGGACCGGCGGGGTCGACGAGTGACCGAGTGACCAACCACGACTGGATGACTGACTGACCTGAGGAGGTCGTATGCCGCTCGCCGAATTTGACAGTTCCGTAGGCCATTCCTTCGGATTGGAATTCGACAGCGTTCTCATCCGGCAGATCACCGAGGTCAGTGGTCTGAAGATGGAACAGGACGTCATCGAGCTGAAGCAGAACACCGCGGACGGAAAATACGCGATCAAAAAGCTGCCGGGCCGGCCCAAGGCCGGTGAGGTCACCGTCACCCGCGGGCTGACCGAGGACAACAGCTTCGAGCAGTGGATCAAGGATTCCCGGTTCGGGAAGATGGTCAGCGCCCGCCGCAATGGCTCGATCATCGTCTACGACTACGAGGGCATGCCGATCAAGCGCTACAAGCTCATCAACGCCTGGCCCAAGTCGCTGGAGATCAGCACGCTCAAGGCCGGGGACACCTCCGTGCTCACCGAAAAACTGTCGATCACCTACGAGAGTGTGGAAGTCGACTGATGCGGCGCGCGTTCGCCCCCTCCGCGCGGCAGGAGGAGGGCACCGGCGAGGAGCCCGGAAGCGGTACGCTGCGCACCGAGTTCGCCTTCGAGCTGCCACGCGGATACGTCGACGAGTCCGGCACCGTGCACCGCAGCGGTGTGATGCGGCTGGCGACCGCCCGCGACGAGCTGATTCCGCTACGGGACGACCGGGTCCGGGAGAACTCCGCGTATCTGTCCGTCGTGCTCATCTCCCGCGTGATCACGCGCCTGGGCACGATCGACGACGTCCACCCGGGCGTCGTGGAGGACCTGTTCGCCTCCGATCTCGCCTTCCTCCAGGACTTCTACCGCAGGATCAACGCCGAGGGACACACCCGCGCCGCGGTCACCTGCCCCTCCTGCCACGAGAACTTCGCGGTGGACCTGTCCGGCGGTGGTCGCCTGGGGGAATCGTGACGTACGCGACCGACCGGATCTACGAGGAAGTCGCGTACCTCGCCTACCACTTCCACTGGCCCCTGGACCAGATCCTCGACCTCGAACACCCCGACCGGCTGCGGTATGTCAACCACATCGCCCGGCTGAGTGAGCGGTGAGGGCGGATGGGATTGCTGTCCTGGTGGAGTGGGGTTCGGCGCGGTGGTTCCCGGCCCGGGCCGGCCGCGCCCCCTACACCTGACGCGCCGGTCGCATCCGCCGCGCCAGGGTGGCTGGAGTTGCCCGCCCTGCAGCGTACGGTCGCCGAACCGGAGTTGGTGACCGACCCCAGCGGATTCCGCGGCTCCCTGGACACCTGGCGGGACTCGTCCTTCCTGACCCCACTGGGCCACCTGGTCAGCCCCGAGGCTCCGTCCGGCCTGGGGCACGGGCTCGCCACGCCGGGCGTGCCACAGGCACCGGACGCGGGCAGTGCGGCTGGCGTGCCCGATACGCCGACGGTGAGTCGCGTGTTCGACCTGCCCCGGAGCGGCGGTGGCGGCGGTGGCGGCGACGCGCGGCCATCCGGCACCCCCTCCGTGGCCTTGCAGCGAATCGCGGACTCGAACGTCGTGGAGCCGCTGATCTCCGCTCGGCCACCGGCCATGCGGATACGTCAGCTGCCCGCGCTGCCCGTCGCGCCCGCGCAGCGGGCCGTCCCGGATACGGGCACCACTCCGCCCGCCGTCCAGCGGCGTTCCGCGGCGCCCACGCCCCCCACGCCTCCCCGGCCGCACACCGTCGGTCTCGGCGAGCCGCTGACCGGGCTGCCGCCCACCGCGCAGCGCACACCCGCCGCGAGCACCGGCGCCGTACCGCTGGACGAGCCCGGCGGTGGTACGGCGGAGGCGGAGCAGGCCGAGGTGTCCAGGCCGCTGCTCGGCGACGATCCGCTGGAAGTCCATACGGCCGACAGCGGGCCGGAGCCGCCCACGCCACCCACACCACCCGCGCCGATACCCGCCGCGCCCCATCTCCAGCCCCAGCCCCAGCCCGTCGCGGATCGGCCGCCGGTCCCGATCCAGCGGGCCTCGGCGGCCGGGACGCCTGTGGCGGAGGTGCCGCCCGCACCGGTCGCGGGGCCGGTGGTGCCTCTGATCGCGCAGCGGTCGGTGCCCCTCTTCTCGGGGGTACGGCCGCCCTCGACCGACAGTCCGACCGACGGCCCGTCGGGGGTTTCCCCGTTGCCTGCCCCGGAACCTCCGGTCGTACCGGTGCGGTGGTCCGACCCGAACGACAGCCCCCCGGCGGGCAGGGCCGTTGGCGCCTCAGGAGTGCCCTCGGCTCAGCGGTCCGTCGCTTCGGCGGCCGCGCCCCCGCCCCCGTCGGCCTCCCGTGTCACAGCTGGGCCGTCGAAGTCCTCGGGCGGGCGGCTGGTCGACGCCGGGGCGGTGGCCATTGCCGCGGGTGTGGCGCAGCGTATGGCCGATGGGTCGGTGGTGTTCCGGCCCCCGTCGCCAGGACCCCCGTCGTCAAAGCCCTCTGCGCCACCGTCGCCGGCGCCGCCACCATCGGTCGCGGGCGCCGCCACCCCCACCGTTCCCTCCGTACCGCTCCCTCCGCCCGTCCAGCGCGACTCCGAGAACACCGAGCCCCCACCCCCCGAACCCGAACCCGGACCTACCCCCGAACCGCCACAAGGCTCAGAAGCCGCCACCCCTCCGGCCCCCACCAGCGACGGCAAAGGCGGGCCACCGAAAGTGGACGACGAACTGGTCCGGGCGCTGTACGCGCCGCTGAGCCGACTGCTCAAGGCGGAGCTGCGGCTGGAGCGCGAGCGAGCCGGTTTTCTGATCAACACCAGGCACTGACAAGTCAGGCACTGACAAGTGCGGAGAGAAGGGAGACGGCGTGGCCGTTACCGATGACCCGGCGGTCAGCGTCTGCTTCGTCGTCACCGTCGACGGGATCGAGCTCGGCTCGTTCAACACCTGCGAGGGCCTGGGCTGTGAAGTGGTGCTGGAACAGCGCGAGGAGGGCGGCAACAACATCCATCTCTGGCAGTTGCCGACCCGCCTGAAGTACCCCAACATCAAGCTGTCCCGGCCGCTGACCCGCGACACCGAGAAGGTGGCCAAGTGGTTCGCGAGCATGACCACCGGTATCCGCCGCAGGACCGCGCATATCGAGGCGCGTACGGGCGACGGCCGCAAGGTGGCCCAGTGGGGGCTGCTGGAGGTCGTGCCGGTGCGCTGGACCGGGCCCTCGTTCAACCCGGAGTCCCCCAAGGTGGCCATCGAGACCATTGAGATCGCGCACCACGGTTATGTCATGGAGCCGGAGTCATGAGTTCACCCGTGGCGTTCAGCGCGGCGGGCGGGGCCGCCGCGGCCAAAGGTGCCAAGGGGGGCGGCGGAGCGCGGCCCAAGCTGGAGCACGCGTATCTGGAGCTGCGCACCCCGCCACCCGGTGGCGGGCTGACCCCGGGCGGCGCCTGCGGACGTATCGACTTCCAGTTCAACCCCAAGGAGCTGAGCCTGACCAAGGCCGCGGCGTGGAAGCGCACTCCCGCCAAGGGCGCGAAGAGCGCCGGGCCGCCGGAGTACCAGGGGCCGCAGCCCAGCAAGCTGACGGTCGAGATGTTCTTCGACGCGAGCGACACCCAGGACACCAGCGTCGTGACCTCCGTGGAGCAGCTGTTCACCTGCTGCGTACCGACCAATGAGACCCGACAGCAGCAGCGCTCGTCGCCACCGTGGGTGGTGTTCCACTGGGGCGGGCTGACCGGGTTTCCCGGCTATGTGAGTCAAGTTCAGGCGAAGTACACCCTGTTCACCACCTCCGGTGTACCGATCCGGGCGGTGTGCCAGGTGACGATGGAGGAGATCACCGGGGACACCCCGGGCCAGAACCCGACGTCGGGCGCCCTGCACGCCCGCCGGGTGCACCGGGTGCGCGCCGGTGACACGCTGCCGCTGCTGGCCTGGCGGGAGTACGGCGACCCGGCCGCCTGGCGGGTGATCGCGGAGGCGAACGGAATCGACGATCCGATGCGCCTGGCCAACGGCCGTGAGCTGCTGCTCCCCGCCCTCGATGAGCTGGAGCGCCTTGAAGCCACTGCCCAGGAGCAGGGCCGGAGCGCCGACCACGACAGGGGGCGGTGAGCCAGGCATGGTCAATCAGAGTGTGGCGAAGTCCCTGGTCGTGGAGTTCGGCGGCCGTCCGCTCCCGCCCGGCCTGGCCAACACGCTCGTCGAGGGGTACGTGGACGACAGCCGCACCCTGCCCGATCTGTTCGTGCTGCGCTTCCGCGACCCCAGCCGGGTGCTGCTGGAGCAGGCGGGGCTGACCATCGGCACCGAGGTACGGCTGCTGGCCGGCGCGGGCGGCGGTCCGTCGCCGCGCCCGCTGCTGTCGGGAAACGTCACCGCGCTGGAGGTGGAGATCGACGACACCGGCACCTTCACCGTGGTACGTGGCCTCGACGAGTCGCACCGCCTCTTCCGCGGCCGCCAGGTCGCGAGCTACCAGAACATGACGCTCTCCGACATCTGCACCAGCGTCGCCCGGCGGGCCGGGCTGCGCCCGGGGAAGATGGATGTCGCGGGCCCGGTGCTGGAACACGTGGCGCAGCCGAACATCAGCGACTGGGAGTTCATCCGCGCGCTGGCCGAGGAGGCGGGCGCACAGGCGTATGTGACAGAAGGCCAGTTGCACATCGCCAAGCCGACCGAGGCGGGCGGCGCCCCGGATGTGTCGGCGCGCGCCGCCCGCGAGCCGCTGGTGCTGGAGATGGGCGACAACCTGCTGCGCTGCCGGGCCGGAGTGTCCGCCGCCGAGCAGGTGTCGGCGGTGGAGGTGCGGGGCTGGGACGTACGGGCCAAAGAGCCGCTGGTGGGGCGGGCCGACGCAGGGAAGGCGGCGACGCTGGATCTGGGCCTGACGGCGGCGGAAGTGGCGCGGCCCTTCGGCGAGGCGAGTTTTGTGGTCTCGGACGCCCCGTACGGCAGCCAGGCCCAGGTGGACCAGGCGGCCAAGGCGCTGGCGGCGCGCATCGCGGGGTCGTTCGCCGAACTGGAGGCGGTGATCCGGGGCAACCCGGAGGTACGGGCGGGCGGCGCGGTCACGCTGGCCGGGGTGGGCAAACCCTTCGAGGGCCGCTATACGGTCACCTCCTCGCGGCATGTCTTCGACCCGGTGCGCGGTTACGAGACCTGGGTGACCGTCTCCGGGCAGCAGGAGCGTTCGCTGTTCGGGCTGACGGGCGGCGGCTCCGGCGGGGGTACGGACACCAGTGCCCGGTGTTCGGGACTGGCCAACGGCACGGTCACCGACACCAAGGACCCGGAGGGGCTGGGCCGGGTCAAGGTGCGTTTCCCCTGGCTGTCGGACGAATACGCCAGTGACTGGGCGCGGACCGCACAGGCGGGCGGGACGGCGGGCGGCGAGGCGTTCATCCCCGAGGTGGGCGACGAGGTGCTGGTCGGGTTCGAGCAGGGGCATCTGGACCGGCCGTATGTGCTCGCCGGTCTGTACAACGGCAAGGACAAGCCGGGACAAGGGGGGCAGGGGGGCCAGGGGCAGCCACAAGGTCTCGGCCCCGGCCAGACACAGGCACAGGGCCAGGGCCAAGGGGGCGGACAGGAGGCGGAGGCGGTCGACCCGACCAGCGGGGCGGTCAACAAACGCGCCTTCGGCTCGCGCGGCGGCAACAAGCTGGAACTGCTCGATACCGCGAACGGCCCGCAGGGGGTACGGCTGGTCACCGGCGACGGAAAACTCAAGATCAATCTCGATCGCCAGGGCACCACCATCGTGGTGCACAGCGACGGCAAAGTCGAGATCGAGGCCAAGGAGCAGGTCTCCATCAAGGCGGGCAGCGGGGTGACGCTGGAGGCCGGCAAGGGCCCGCTCGAACTGGGCGGCGACTCGGTGAAGCTGACGGCCCGCAACGGAGTGGCGGTGGACGGCGGCAACGGCCAGGTGAAGCTGTCCACCGGCGGCACGGTGGAGGTGCAGGGCGGCCAGGTGGCGGTGGGCAGCACCAACCGCACCGAGATCAAGGGCGGCAACTCCCTCTCCGTCAACGCGCCCCTGGTACGGATCAACTGACCGCTCAGCAAAGCGACCGGACACCGCACACAGGAACAGACGAGGACAGTCAGGGGGCACCACACATGCCAGCAGCCGCACGCGTCGGCGATCCCACCGGTCACCCCGGCGTGGTCGGCCCGCCCGGCGAGCCCACCGTGCTCATCGGCGGCCGGCCCGCGGCCACCGTGGGCACCCCGCACCAGTGCAGTGCGCCCGCCGCCCATCCGCAGTCCCGGATCGCGCCGCCCGGCAGCGCCACCGTCCTGATCGGCGGGCAGCCCGCGGCCCGCGTGGGCGACACGGCGGGCTGCGGCTCCCCGATCACCGCCGGGTGCCCGAGCGTACAGATCGGCGGGTGAGCGGGCATGGGCCAGCAGTTCATCGGCGCGGGCTGGGCGTTCCCGCCCCGTACGGACGCCACCGGCAGCATCGCGCTGGTCCGGGACGAGCGCGAGCTCGAGGAGTCGATCCGGCTGATCCTCGCCACCTCCCCCGGCGAGCGGCAGATGCGTCCGGAGTTCGGCTGCGCCCTGGGCGACTACGTGTTCGCGCCCGCCGACGCCGGTACGGCCGGACAGCTGGCCTACGAGGTGCGGCTGGCCCTGGAGCGGTGGGAGCCGCGCATCGAAGTGGCGGAGGTCGCCGTCCGGTTCGACGAGGCGGACCAGGGGGTGCTGTACATCGACATCAGCTACGCGGTGCGCGGCGCCAACGACCCCCGCAACCTCGTGTTCCCGTTCTACGTGATCCCGCACAGTGAGGACGGCGGATGACGCTCCCCAGCCCCAACCTGGACGACCGGCGTTTCCAGAGCCTGGTGGACGAGGCCAAGCGGCTGGTGCAGCAGCGCTGCCCGGAGTGGACCGACCACAACGTCTCCGATCCGGGTGTCACCCTGATCGAGGCGTTCGCCACCATGGTCGACCAGCTCGTCTACCGGCTGAACCGGGTGCCGGACAAGAACTATCTGGCCTTCCTCGACCTGATCGGCGTGCGGCTGTACCCGCCGACCGCGGCGCACACCGACGCCACCTTCTGGCTCTCCGCACCGCAGCCGGAGCCGGTGCGCATCAGGGCCGGTACGGAGATCGCCACGGTGCGCACCGAGACCGAGGAGGCGGTGGTCTTCACCACCAGCCGGGACCTTTCGGTGGTGCCGTGCGCGCTGACCCACCTCGCCACCTGGCCGGCCTCCGGCAACGCCGCCGACCGCTCGGAGGAGCTGGCGCTCGGCCGTGACGTACCGTGCTTCGGCCCGACCCCCGCCCCAGGGGACAGCCTGTACATCGGGCTGTCCAATCCGGTGCCCGGCTGCGCGGTGGTGCTGCGTCTTGACTGCCGGGTGGACGGGGTGGGCGTCGACCCGCGCCGCCCGCCGCTGCTGTGGGAGGCGTGGGACGGCAACGCCTGGGTGGCGTGCGAGGTGGAGAAGGACGACACCGGCGGGTTCAACAAGGCGGGAGAGGTCATCCTGCATGTGCCCGCCACCCACACGGGCTCGGTGCTGGTACGGCAGTCCGCGGGCTGGCTGCGCTGCCGGCTGCTGCAGGCCGCACCGGACCAGCCCACCTACGTGGCATCCCCGACAGTACGTCAGGCCGGCGCGTTCACCATCGGCGGCACGGTGGAAGCCGAACACTCCGAGAAGGTCGTGGAGGAAGTCCTCGGGCTGTCCGAGGGGGTGCCGGGGCAGGGTTTCCAGGTCGCCAGGGTGCCGGTGGTGGCGGGCGAGGAGCCATTCGTGGTCGAGGTGGCGGAGGGCCCCGGCTGGCTGGAGTGGACCCGGGTGGACAGTTTCGCGCACTCCACCCCGTACGACCGGCATATCACCGTGGACCCCAACTCCGGCCAGGTGGACTTCGGCCCGGCGGTCCGGGAGGCCGATGGCACCCTGCGGCTGTTCGGCGCGGTGCCGCCGAAGGGGTGTCCGGTACGGGTGCGCGCCTACCGCACCGGCGGCGGGCGGCGCGGCAATGTGTCGCGCGGCGCGCTGCGGGTGCTGCGCAGCTCACTGCCGTACGTGGCGCGGGTGGAGAACCGGCGTCCGGCGCTGGGCGGGGTGGACGGCGAGACCGTCGAGGACGCCCGGGTGCGCGGGCCGATGACGCTGCGCACCCTGCACCGGGCCGTGGTGCCGCACGACTACGAGCAGCTGGCCCGCGAGTTCGCGCCGGACGCCGCCCGGGTGGCCTGCATACCGGCAGGCGAAGACCGGGCCGAGGGCGGGGACGGGGCACGGACGGGCGGGGCACAGACGGGCGGGGTGCGGCTGCTGGTGGTGCCCGCGGGTGGCGACGACGAGCAGGGCCGGATCCGGTTCGAGGACCTCATCCCACCGCCGGCCACCCTGGCCAGGCTGGCCGACCATCTGGAGGAGCGGCGTCCCATCGGGGCCCAGCTGTCCGTCGAGCCGCCCTACTACCAGGGCGTCACGGTGGTCGCCACCGTCCAGCCGAGCCGCGGGACGGCCGCAGAACGGCTCCGCGACGCCGCCCTGACCGCGCTGTACGGCTACTTCAACCCGCTCACCGGCGGCCCGGACGGACAGGGCTGGCCGTTCGGGCGGCCGGTCCACTCCGGTGAGGTGTTCGCGGTGCTCCAGCAGGTGCCCGGGGTGGATCTGGTCGAGGACGTACGGCTGTTCCCGGCGGACCCCGTGACGGGGCAGCGGGGCGAGGCGAGCAACAAGATCGAACTCGATGGACACGCGCTGGTGTTCAGCTATGAGCACCAGCTCCGGGTGCGGGAGGCCTGAGTGCGCGGACTACTTCCCGGGCTGCCCACCGCCCACCCCCTGCTCCACCAGCTGCCGGCGGTCTATCACGGCGAGGAATTCCTCGAACGATTCCTGAGCGCTCTGGACGAGATGCTGGCCCCGGTGCTGCTCACGCTCGACAACCTGCCCGCGCATCTGCATCCGCGCACCGCCCCCGAGGACCTGCTGGCCTGGCTGGCGCAGTGGGTGGCGGTGGAGGTGGACCAGGACCGCCCGGTCAATCAGCGGCGGGCGGTGGTGGCCACCGCCGTGACCCGCCACCGTCAGCGGGGCACCCGGCAGGGGCTGGCGGCGGCGGTGCGGGTGGAGACCGGTATCGAACCGGAGATCAGCGAGAGCGGCGGTACGTCATGGTCCTCCGAGCCCGGGGCGGCGCTGCCCGGTTCGGCCCGGCCGTGGGTGACGGTACGGCTGCGGGTGCCCGATCCGGAGCGGTTCGACCGGACGCGGGTGGAGAAGCTGGTCGCGGCGGAGGTTCCGGCGCACGTTCCGTACCGGGTGGAGATCGTGGCCGCTACGGAGGGGGACGCGACGGAGGGGGTCGGGCCGACATGATTTGCCCCGAGTGCGGACATCGCAATGCGGCGGGGGCGCAGTTCTGTGCCTCGTGTCAGGCGTTCTTGGAGTGGGAGCGGGAGGGGGCGACGACGGAGCCGACCGCTGCCCCTCGGCGCCCCGGCGACCCGCTGGACGGCCCGCCCGACGCCGGCCCGGACCACCACCGTCCGGACTCCCCGGCCGCTCCGGCCGCCCCGGCCACGCCCGCCACGCCTCCGGTGCCGCCCCGCCCGGATGTCGCACCGCGCCGGCCGGGCCGCCCCTGCCCGCGGTGCCGGGCGGAAACCCCGTACGACCGCAGGCTGTGTGTGCGCTGCGGCGCGCTGCTGGATGTCGCGTCCGCGCCCGCCACGAACCGCCCGCTCCCCTGGTGGCGGCGGATCTTCCGGCGCGGGGACCGGCGTCCGCTGACGGCTGGGGAGCGGCCGCGCCTCAGGAGCCGGCCGCGGCCCCGGCTGCTGCTGCCGGTCGTGCTGCTCGTCCTGGCCGCGGCGGCCTGGTTCGGCCGCGGCCAGCTCTCGGAGCTGTTCACCTTCACCCAGGACCGGACCAGCGATCCCAAACCGCTGCACGCCGATCAGTTCCGCGGCTCCAGCCAGGCACCCGGGCATACGGCCCATGCGGCCTTCGACGGCTACAACAACAAGTACTGGGCGCCCGCCACCGGCGGCCCCGCCAACGGCCAGTATCTGGAGGCCGACTTCGACCAGCCGGTGCGGCTGCGGAAGCTGCTGATCACCTCCGGGAGCTCGGCGAAGGAGGCCGAGTTCCTGACCCAGGCGCGGCCCTCGGAGCTCACCGTCACGCTGGTCTCCTCCGAGGGGAAGCGCAGCACCAAGACCCTGAAGCTGAACGACAAGCCCGGCCAGCAGACCTTCGACGTCACAGGGACGGAGGTCACTCGGGTGCGGCTGACGGTCGGCGGTGCGTACGGGGCCCGGTCCGATCGCCGGGTGGCCATCGCCGAGGTGGAGTTCTTCGGCCGGCGGTGACGGGTGACGCTCGGCGCCCGCGGCAGCGTACGCCTGCGGCTCAGCCCGTGGACCAGACGCGGCGCAACTGCTCGAAACGGGTGGGCAGCGGGGGGCGCCGGGCCGCGTAGGTCGCGTTCGTACGGTGGACGAAGCGGCGCCAGGAGAGCACCAGGCCCTGGCGGGTGATGGGCAGCCCGGCGGCGACCGTGATCCCGTTGTCATGGGTGTGGTGCACCGTCAGCAGCAACGCCCTCGGCACCGTCCCCTCCAGCTCCGCGCACAGCTCCTGACGCACCCGCAGCCACCGCCGCAGCACCATGACGGTGCCCGTATCCAGGCCGTGCCGGCGCGGGACGCGGTGCTTGCCGTGCTCGATGGTCACCGCGCCCGCGTCCAGGTCCAGCGCGTCGGCGGTGCAGCGCAGCAGGTCCCCGTAGCGGGCGCCGGTGGCCCGGGCCAGCCCGACCACCACGGCCAGCCGCACCGTCTCCGGCCGTGTGCCCTGCTCCATCGCCTGCACCGACAGCAGCCGCCACACCCACTCCGCCTCGGCGTCCGACACCACCGGCCGCGGATACCGGCTGTCCGCCCCGTTCCCCGCCATCACCGTCCGCCTCTCCGGACCCGATCCGGTCCGCTTGGCACACTATTTCATGCAACTCTCCTTCCCACTCCCGATCGCGGGCATTCCACGGCAGGCCGCACGGTACGGTCGCCGGGTGCGGTTGCTGCTGATGTCCGACACCCATGTCCCGCTGCGCGCCAAGCGACTCCCCGAGGAGCTGCTGACGCGGGTGGCGCGCGCCGACGTCGTGATCCACGCCGGGGACTGGGTCGACACCGCCACCCTCGACCTGCTGGAGGCCCGCTCCCGGCGGCTGATCGGGGTGTACGGCAACAACGACGGCCCGCAGCTGCGGGCGCGGTTGCCGGAGGTGGCGTACGCGGAGCTGGGCGGGGTGCGCTTCGGGGTCGTGCACGAGACCGGGGCGGCGCGGGGCCGGGAGGCGCGCTGCGCCGCGCGCTTTCCCGAGCTGGATGTGCTGGTGTTCGGCCACAGCCACATCCCGTGGGACTCGATGGCCGAGGAGCGGTTGCGGCTGCTCAACCCCGGCTCCCCCACCGACCGGCGCCGTCAGCCCCACTGCACCTATATGACGGCCGAGGTGTCAGCCGGGCGGCTGACCGGCGTGGAACTGCACCGGCTGCCGCCCCGCCGCTGACGAGACAGCGCGCGGGATCACTCCTGATCGGCGATCAGAGGGGAGACCGGCCGCTCGAAGAAGGTCTCCAGCACCACCGTGGCCCGCGTCCCGCTGACTCCGTCGATCGCGTAGAGCCGGCGCAGTACGTCCTGCAGCTGCTCGGTGGTCGCGGTCCTGACTTTGACCAGCACCGATGCGCTGCCGGCGATGACGTGCGCCTCCAGGATCTCGGGGAGCGCGGCGAAGCTCTCCGCGGCGTCTCCCATCCAGGAGGTGGAGTCGACCGTCACGTAGGCCAGCACACCGCCCCCCACCGCCGCCGGGTCCACGTCGGCCGCGGTGCGTCGGATCACGCCGCGCTCCCGGAGCTTCCGCACGCGTTCATGGGCGGCGCCGGCGGAAAGGCCCACGGCCCGGCCCAGCGCGGCGTAGGACTGGGTGGCGTCCTGCTGGAGCCGTGCCAGCAGGGCGCGGTCGATGTGATCCATTGCATTCCATTCAGTAGAAATCCGCGATGACCATATCTCATTCGGCCATCTATGCTTTTTGCCGGAGTAGATCCGATCTTCCACGGAAGGGGGAGGTGCCTGTGAACAGCGAGCGCCCCGCGCTGTACGAGATGTTCGACGACCGGTTCCGCACCGGACGGTGCATGAACGGCGATGCCGGCCTCGAGGTCCTGTACACCGGCTGCCGCTGGGCCGAGGGGCCCCTGTACATGCCCGCCTGGCGGCAGGTGATCTGGAGTGACATCCCCAACGACCGGATGCTGCGGTGGGATGAGGAGACCGGCGCGGTCGGCGTCTTCCGCCGCCCGGCCGGGCACACCAACGGCAACACCCTCGACCGCGAGGGGCGCCTGATCACCTGTGAGCAGGGCAACCGCCGGGTGACCCGGACCGAGCACGACGGCACGGTCACGGTGCTGGCCGACCGCTGGCAGGGCAAGCGCCTGAACAGCCCGAACGACGCGGCGGTGAAGTCCGACGGCTCGATCTGGTTCTCCGACCCGGACTTCGGCATCACCAGTGACTATGAGGGCTATCGCGCCGAGAGCGAGATCGGCGCCAACAACGTCTACCGGATCGACCCGGAGAGCGGCTCGGTGCACCTGGTCGCCGATGGCTTCGGCGCGCCGAATGGCCTGGTCTTCTCGGCCGACGAGCGGCAACTGTTCGTCTCCGACACCCGGGCCGGCTTCATCCGCGTCTTCGACGTACGCGATGACGGCACGCTGTCGGACGGCGAGATCTTCGCCGAGGCCGCGGCCCGTTCGGCCGCCCGCTTCGACAACCTCCGTTTCGACGACGGCGGGCGACTCTGGGCGGCCGCGATGGACGACGGCGTGCACTGCTACGACCCCGACGGCACGCTGATCGGGCGGCTCGACATCCCCGAGACGGTGGCCAACATCTCCTGGGGCGGCGCCAAGCGCAACCGTCTCTTCATCACGGCGCAGACCAGCCTCTACTCGCTGGTCATGGGCGTCACGGGCACGCATCCGACCGGGCCGGGGCCCAGGCCGTGAACTTCCGGTCGATCTATCAGCACGGCTTCGCGCGTGTCGCCGCGTGCACCGGCCGGCCGGGTCGGCGGATCTGCTGACGGTGCTCTGAGCGCGGCGGGACGATCCGGGTCGACGGCGCGGTGGTGCCGTTCGGGGTGGACCTGCTCCTTGCGGCGCAGGACGTCCCCGGGCTCGTGCTGCACGCGGAGATCTGCGAGGGCATGTGGGTGCTGCCTCGCGGCGTACGTCCACGCAGCGGCCGGACTGGGCGAGTCGACCACTGACCTGTCCTGGGACGGCCAGACCATGATCCACGAGAACGGTGTACTGCTGGCCGAGACCGACCGGTTCCCGCTCGACGACCGGTACGCGGTGGCCGATGTGGACCTCGATCTGCTGTGGCAGGAGCGGCAGCGCATGGGCGCGTTCGACGACAACCGCCGTGCGCACGCCGCGCGCACCGGTGGCTTCCGGCAGGTGCCGTTCCGCCGGGCGATGGACCGCGCGGGCCGCCCGCGCGGCGACATATTGGCCGTCACCCTGCCCGGCTTCGCCACCAGCGACCACACCAAGGACAACGCCCACAAACTGATGCCCGCGCTCGGCGTCACCGCGAGCGATCGGTCATGCCGAACGGGCCGAAGGTCTCGGCCGGCGGTCCCCTCTCGCCACGCGGTGACTGGCGCGCCGTCCGACGGTACGGCCGAGACCTGGCTGCGAGACCTCACCCGCTGCGACACCCCGGGCACCTGACGGCAGCCGGTGCTCAGCCCACGTGCACATGCGGGCGCCGGGCGCGGTCCGGCTCGGCCTCGCGCAGCACCTCGCGGGTGACGGGTGCGACCTCCCCCTGCCCGAAGAGGAAGAACCGCAGGAAGTGGTGGATCGGGTTGCCCTCGGTCCACTCGAAGTAGATATGCGGCCGCTGGTCCGTCAGGTCCCGTACGTGCAGCAGCATCCCGGCGAGCGCGTTGGGGATGGAGGAGCTGACCAGCGTCAGCACGCGGTAGCGGCCGTGCAGCACCTCCCCGCACACCCGCAGTTGCGTCTCGAACTCCGACGGGTCCGCGACGGTGACCTCGACGAAGATGAAGTCCTCCTCGGCCGGCAGGTCGTTGTCGGTCCGGATCTGGCGGAGCTTGTCGCGGTACTCGGCCATGTCGCGGCGGTCCGGCTCGTTGGCGATGAACCGGATGGTGCGGTGGGCGATGTCGCGGACGAACCGGTCGGCCATCGGGTCCAGGTCCACCTGGGTGACGCGCAGTTCGAAGGCGCGGGCGATCCGGGACATCAGGGACAGCCCGATGATGCCGGCGATGAAGCAGGCGCCGATCTTCACACCGTCCGGCCGCTCCACGACGTTCGCCGCCGTGGTGTACACGAAGACCGCCGCGATGATGGCGAAGACCGCGGTCCAGCGGCGCTGCCTGGCCTTGCGCGCGGCGATGGTGACCGCGATGGAGGCGGAGGCGATGAGCACCAGCACCCCGGTGGCGTACGCGCCGCCCTGGGCGTCGACATTGGCGTCGAAGATCCAGGTCACCAGGAACGCGATGAGGGTGAAGACCAGCACCATGGGCCGCACCGCGCGCGCCCAGTGCGGCGCCATGCCGTACCGCGGCAGATAGCGGGGCATCAGGTTGAGCAGCCCGGCCATGGCCGAGGCGCCCGCGAACCAGAGGATGACGATGGTGGAGACGTCGTAGACGCTGCCGAAGCCGTTGCCCAGGTGTTCATGGGCCAGATAGGCGAGGGCGCGGCCGTTGGCGGCCCCGCCGGGCTCGAACTCCCGTTGTGGGATCAGCAGGGTGGTGATGAAGCTGGTGGCGATCAGAAAGACGCTCATGATCAGCGCGGCCGTGGTCAGCAGCTTCTTGGTCCCGTGGATCCGCCCGACCGGGCGCTCCTCGGTGTCGCCGGGGTCCCCTTCGACATGCGGCATGACGGCCACGCCGGTCTCGAAGCCGGACAGGCCCAGCGCCAGCTTGGGGAAGATGATCAGCGCGATCCCGATCATCAGCAGCGGGTTGCCGTGTTCGGTGGTCAGCGCCGTGGTCCAGTCCGAGACCACATGCGGTTCGACGATCACACGTTGCAGGCCCACCACCACGACGACCAGATTCAGCGTCAGGTAGATGCCGACCAGCACCACCGCAAGACCGATGGCCTCCGTGAAGCCTTTGAGGAACACGCCGCCGAGCAGGGCGATCAGCACCAGTGTGACGGCCACCTGGTGGCCGCGCAGGGTGCCGCCGACGTTGGGGTTCTCGATCAGGTGGGCGGTGGCGTCCGCCGCCGAGAGAGTGATGGTGATCAGGAAGTCGGTCGCCGCGAACCCCAGCAGGACCAGGACGAACAGCTTGCCCTGCCAGAACGACAGCAGCCGCTCCAGCATCGCGATCGACCCCTGGCCGTGCGGGCTCTCCTCGGCCACCCGCCGGTACACCGGCAGCGCGCCGGCGACGGTGACCAGCACGAGCACCAGCGTGGCCACCGGGGAGAGCACGCCCGCCGCGAGGGCGGCGATGCCCGGCTGATAGCCCAGGGTGGAGAAGTAGTCCACACCGGTCAGACACATGACCTTCCACCAGGGCCGCCCCGGGTGTTGCACCTCGGCGTACGGACCGGGCTGCTGCTTGGCGATATCGGCCAGGCCCTCGAGCATCCAGGTGCGCAGGCGCCCCCGCACCCCTCGCCCCCCTCCCCCGGCGCCGGGGCCCGCACGGGCGGAGCTGGCCATGACGTACTCCTGTCGAACCGTCGGGTCGAACCGGCCGCTTGTCAGACGGCCAGGTCAGCGTACGCAACGGTCGGGTCGGAGCCGGTCATGGCACACCGTGCCCGGCCGGGGCACCCCGCGGGCTCACCCACCCACAAGGGCCCGCAGCGTCGCCGCCTCCCTCGGCAGGATCCCCTCGTCGTCCCCGGGCACGAACTCCAGCAGTACGTCCAGCGGCCCTGGTACGCCTGCCCGCGCGGCCCGGTGGGCGCGCAGCCGCTCGAAGACGGCGCGCCACATCTCCTCGCGCGCCGACAGCGGCAGCCGGGTGGTGCCGGGCCACCAGGAGAAGGCGTGCACCGCGACCACCCGGTCGAGCAGCGCGTCGAGGCCGGACAGCACCTCGGCGTCGGACAGAGCAGGTTCAACAGGCGGCTGCCAGTAGCTGTGAACCCTGTCCATGCTGTCCATGCCCACCTCGTCGAGCAGTCCGAGCGCGTGGTCGGCGCCGTCGGTGAGGGTGTTCCGGTGGAATTCGTATGCGAGGGCCACCCCGGCGTCGGCCGCGAGCGCGGCGGCGCGCCGGGTGTCCTCGACGACCTGCCGGCGCCGCTCGGGCGGGGTCTCGCGGGTGCCGGTGGTACCCGCCCAGATCCGTATCCGCGCCGCGCCGAGCAGCACCGCCGAGCGCAGGACCGCGTCGAACTCCTCGGGTTTTCTGACCCCGGCGCGGTAGTACGAGCCGTACGACGCGACCGCGAGGCCCGCCTCCTCGGTGGCCTCGCGCACCCGGCGGGCGGCCTGCTCGTCCCCGGCGGGCACATGGCGGTCCGCGCCCCACTCCACGCACTCCAGGCCCGCCCCGGCCACGGCGGCGATCACCTGGTCCGGGTCCAGATGGCGGAAGGTGACGGAGCAGATGCCCAGGCGGGTGGCGGCCGCGGGGGCGCCGGTCATGCGGTCCGCTCCGTCACCCGCGGCGCGTCCCCGTCCGGGCCGCCGCCGTCGAAGTCCACCACGGTGCTGCGCCCGTCCGCCCAGCGGACCGTGACGGTGGTTCCGCTCACCTCGGCGGTGGCGAGCCCGGCCAGGGGCGGGGCGTCGGGGTCGCCGGTGAGCGAGGCGAGCGCGACGAAGACGGTGCCGGGCTCCTCCTCGCCGACGGTCCCGACGGGGGTGCCGACGGTGCCGGTGAGTTCGGGGACCAGGGCCCAGGACCCGTACGCGGTGCCCTGCGGGGCCCTGCGCACCGTGGAGCTCTGCCAGCCGTGCAGCGGCAGCAGCCGGCCGGTGACCTCGGCCCCCGCCAGGCAGGTCTCCCCCGCCGGACCGGCCCCGTCCGCCTGCTCGGCGGCGGTGTCCGGCGGGACGGCGACGGCCCAGCCGCTGTGGTGGACCGCCGTACCGGCGGGGACGTTCACCGTACGGTGCACCCGCAGCTCCAGCGGGCCGCGGACCAGGGTCAGGCTGTCGATGCGCGCGGCGGGCAGGACGGGGCCGCCGTCGGGGAAGACGGGGATATGCGAGGAGGCCAGCCAGTTGGGGCCCGCGGCCAGCGGGGTGATCCGGATCCGGAAGCTGCGCAGCCCGCGCAGTTCGAGGCCGATGTGGTTGTCGGGGGTGTTGGCGGCGCTGGTCGGGCCGGTGCGGGTGGAGTAGGCGAGGCGCGCGTACAGCGGGTCGCTGGGCGGCCGCTCGGCGTCCCAGGGGCGGATCTTGGAACTGCCGTGGTTGTGCAGCCGCACCAGCCCGTCGCGGCCGGTGGTCTGCACCAGGAAGCCGGGCGCGGGCAGCGCCAGCACCCGGTCCCGGCGCTGGGACGGGGCCGGTTCCTCCGTGGCGGTCCACACCGGGTGGTCGGGCGGGAGCAGCAGGGCGATGAACCCCTTGGACGCCCAGTACGGGGAGCCCGGTCCCGAGTAGCGCTGCAGCGTGGCCTCGTGGGGCCCGTACCAGCCCAGGCTCAGCACACCGTCCCCGGTGAGCGCGCCGCGGTCGAGGAAGTGCCGCAGCGCCCCGCTGAGCAGGCGCCGGGTGGCGCCCGGTGCCAGCGGGGTGTGGTCGGTGAGGGCGCCGAGCGCGACGGCGGCGCCGGCGGCGAAGCGGTAGGTGAGGGAGCGGCCGTGGTGGATGGGTGCGCCGTCGGCGTCGAAGAGCAGCGAGAAGCCTTCCAGGAACTCGCGCAGCCGCGGGCCGAGGTGGTCGAGCAGCGCGTGGTCGGCGGCGAGATGGGCGTGCAGCAGCGGATACAGGTGCAGGGCCCAGCCGTTGTAGTGGTCGAAGGCCCGCCCGTCGCCGTCGGTGTACCAGCCCTGGCCGCGGTACCAGCCCTCCAGCAGGTCGAGGCCGCGCTCGATGGCCCGGGCGGTCTCGGCGTCACCGCGCCCGACCGACTCCAGGAAGCCGGCGACGGTCAGCGGGAAGAGGTACCAGTTGTTGGGCGCGGGGGTGTGCCGCAGCGCGCCGCGCAGCCATTCCTCGGTACGGTCCCGGGCGGCGGCGGGCAGCCTCTTCCAGGTCCATGGCGCGGTCATGCGCAGGGCCAGCGCCACGGACGCCGCCTCCACCATCGGCTGGCCCTGGATGCCGTGATGGCCGATCAGCGGCCAGGACTCGGCGTCGTCCCGCCCGGGGGTGAGGGTGCCGCGCTCGATGCCCGCGGTGTAGCGGGGCAGGAAGCTGTGCGGGTCGGCTCCGCCCGCGCCCGCGACGCGCAGGGCGGCGAGCAGGAAGGTGCGGGCGAATCCCTCGAGGCCGTCGGAGCGCACTCCGGATTTCGACGGCGGTCCGGGCAGATCGATCAGGCCGTGGCCGGGGGTGGCGTACCGCAGGGCGGCGCGCAGCATCCCGTCGGCGACGGCCTCCCAGTGGGCGCGGGTCAGCCCGGTGTACGGGCTGAGCGCGCGGTCGTCGGCGGGGAACGGGAAGGGGAGCGGCGCGGTGGGGGTGCTGGAGAGGGTGGAGGTGGGCATGGCGGGGATGGGTCTCCTACTCGCGTCTGTGCTGGATGGCCCGGTGTCCGGCCTCAGGCGTTTCAGGTGTCCGACGACAGGTGTCCGGCCTCGCGCGTCACGCCTCACGCGTCACGCGTCACGCGTCACGCGTCACGCGTCACGCCGAGCGGTCCAGGACCTCCGGGCGTACCGGATGGGCGAACGGCCGCCCCTGGGCGTACGCCTCGACCTCGCCGACCGCCAGATCGGCGAGGCGTCTGAGCTCACCGCCCTTCGACCCGGCGATATGCGGTGTGATCAGCACGTGGTCGCAGTCGTGCAGCGGTGAGTCGGCGGGCAGCACCTCCGGTTCGGTGACGTCCAGCACCGCGTACAGCCGTCCGGCCCGTACCTCGTCGGTCAGCGCGGCCTGGTCCAGGATCGGGGCGCGGGCGGTGTTGATCAGTGTGCCGCCGGTGGGCATGGCCGCCAGCAGCTCGCGGCTGACCAGGCCGCGGGTCTGGGGCAGCAGCGGGGTGTGCACGCTGACCACGTCGCTGGTGGCGAACAGGTCCGCCAGCGGGACGAGCCGGGCGCCCAGTTCGCGGGCCTCTTCGGCTGTGACGTACGGGTCGTACAGCAGCACGTCGAGGTCGTGCGGGCGCAGCAGTTCGATGACGCGCCGGCCGATGGCGGAGGCGCTGAGGATGCCGACGGTCCGGCGGTAGTTGCCCGCGCCGGGGTATCGCTCGGTCCAGTCGATCCGGCGGCGTTCGGCACGGTAGTCGCGGGCGATGTCCAGGACGCGTTTGTTGGCGAGGAGGATCATGGCGAGGGTGTACTCGGCGACGGGTACGGCGTTGGCCGCGGCGGCCGAGGAGACCGCGATGCCGCGCTCCCAGCAGGCGTCGGTGATGTGGTGGCGCACGGTCCCGGCGGTGTGCACGATGGCGCGCAGCCGGGGGGCGGCGTCCAGCGCCCGGCGGTCGACGGGCGGGCAGCCCCATCCGGTGACCAGGAGCTCGGCGGTGGCGAGGGCGTGCTGGGCGGCCGGCGTGGTGAAGTCGTCGAGGACGAGCCCCGGGTCGAGATCGGTCAGCCGGGCCAGCCGGGCCAGCGCCTCGGCGTCGAGCACCTGTTGCGCGGTCCTGGAGGCCATGGCGAGGACGGCGCGCGGACGGGGGTGCGGTGGGATCACTTGACGCTCCCTGCGGTGAGGCCGGACTTCCAGTAACGCTGGAGCAGTACGAAGGCCGCGATCAGCGGTACGACGGCGAGCAACGAGCCGATGACGACCAGGGGGTAGTACTCGGGCGAGACGGTCGCGGCGCTGTTCCAGGTGTAGAGGCCGAGGCTCAGCGGATACAGGTGCTGGTCGGAGAGCATCACCATGGGGAGGAAGAAATTGTTCCAGATGGCGGTGAGCTGGAAGAGGAAGACGGTGACGAAGCCGGGGCCGAGCATCCTCAGGCTGACCCGGAAATAGGTCGTGAGCTCGCCGGCGCCGTCCATCCGGGACGCCTCCAGCACCTCGTTCGGCACATAGCCGCTGCTGAGCAGGCGGGCGAGGTAGACGCCGAAGGGGTTGAAGAGGACCGGGATGAAGACCGCCCAGAAGGTGTTGACCATGCCGACGCCTGAGGCCACCAGATAGAGCGGGAGGGCCAGTACGGTCGGCGGCACCATGACACCGGTGAGGACGAGGCCGAACAGCTTCTCCTTGTGCCGGAACTCGTACTTGTCGAAGGCGTAGCCCGCGGAGACGCTGATGAGCGAGCCGACCAGGGCGCCGACGACCGCGTACAGCAGGCTGTTGACGTACCACTCGCCGTAGAGCCCGCCGTCCATGGAGAACAGGTCGGAGAGGTTGCGTGCGAAGGAGAAGTCGCCGAGGGAGAAGATGTCGCTGCCGAAGAGGGCGTCGGCGTTCTTGGTGGACGCCAGCACCAGCCACAGCGTGGGCAGCATGGTGTAGAGGGCGGCGATCAGGACCACCGCGTTGGCGATACCGCGGCTGGTCAGCCTGGAACGGCCGAAGGGCCTGCCGAGCGGTCGGGCCGGTGGTCCGCCGGCGGCGTTCACGGCGGTGGTGGGTGTGGTCGTGGTCATCCCACTCTCCGTTCCCGGCGGCCCGACCAGCGCGTCACGGCGTACGACAGCACGCAGGTGACGATCAGGAGGATCACGGAGGCCGCGGAGGCGAGTCCGTAGTTGTTGCGGCGGAAGGCCGCGTCGTAGATGTACATGTTGGGGGTGAAGCGGGAGTTGACCATCGGGGTGGCCTGGTTCATCAGCATGGGTTCGGTGAACAGCTGGAGCGCACCGATCAGGGAGAACATGCACACCAGGACGACGGAGCCGCGCACGATGGGCACCTTGACCTGGAGCGCGGTGCGGATGCCCCCGGCGCCGTCGATGGTCGCCGCCTCGATCACCTCACGCGGCAGCGCCTGGAGCGCGGCATAGAAGATGATCATGTTGTAGCCGAGCCCGCTCCACAGAGCGATGTTGACGATCGACGGCAGCACGGTGTGCAGACCGAGGAAGTCGATGGTGATGTCGGCCTGGGCGAAGAGTTTGATGACCGGGCTGAGCCCCGGGGTGTAGAGGTACAGCCAGATGACGGCCGCGATGATGCCGGGGACGGCGTGCGGCAGATAGACCAGCATCTGCGCGGTCCGCCGCAGCCGGATGAGGCCCGAGTCGAGCAGCAGGGCGAGCGCGAGCGAGCCGATGACCACGAGGGGTACGAAGATCACGCAGTAGAGGGCGATGGTGCCGAACCCGGCGAGGAAGCTCGGGTCCTGAAGCACCGAGAGATAGCTGCGCAGCCCGGTGAAGACGGTGCGCCCACCGCCGAAGCCCAGGCCCTCGTGGTCCTCGGAGAAGAGGCTGAGGTAGATGGCATAGCCGACGGGGATCAGGAACACGGCGATGAGCAGGGCCGTGAAGGGGGTCAGCAGCACGGTGGCGGCGATCCGCTGCTGGCGTCGTCCGGTTCTGCGGGGCGGGTCGGCGGCGGCCGCCGATGGCGGCGCCGTCCGTTTCGAGGACATGACTGTGCTCACGGGATACCTCGGCTCAGACAGGGTGAGGTGCGGCTCAGGGGTGAGACGAGCGGCTCAGGGGTGCGACAACGGGGCGGCGGGGGCGGCGGGCTCAGCCGGTGGTGACCGACAGGCCGAGGCTCTTCAGATCGGGCATCGTCTTGTTCTGGGCCTCACGCAGGACCTTCAGGATGTCGCCGCTGCCGACACCGGCCTTCGCGAGCCCGTCGTCGCCGGAGGTGGTGGTCGAGACCATCCGCGGCCCCCACTTCCAGGTCGGGGAGATCAGCTCGGCCTGCTGCTGGAAGAGGCCGAAGATGTCCTGACCGGAGTAGTAGCTGGTGTCCATCTCCTTGCGGGCGACCGGGACCAGATCGGGCACGACCGGGAAGGCGCTGCTGACACCGCTGGCGAGCTTGGCGCGGAGTGCGTCGGGGCTGGTGACCATCCAGGAGATGAACTCCATGGCCTCCTTGGGACGGTGGCTGTCCTTGGTGACCATGAAGGTCGAGCCGCCCTGGGTGGACACCTTCGGCTTGGCCGGGTCCCACTGCGGAACCGGCGCGATCGCCCATTTGCCCTTGCCGTCGGGGGTGGACGCCATCATGGACCCCGCGGCCCAGGCGCCCGCCAGATAGCCGACCGTCTCCCCGCTGCGCAGATGGGCCCGCCACTGCTGGCTGGACCCGGGCTCCACGCGTACCAGGTCCTGGTCCATCAGCCGCTGCCAGTACCGCGCGACCTTACGGGTGGGGGCGTCGTCCATGTTGATGCGCCAGGTGTCATCGGCGGTGTCGTACCACTGGGCCCCGGCCTGCCAGGCGTACGCGGCCATGTAGAGCGTGCCGCCGGTGGTGAAGAGGCTGGCGATACGGGACCGCGGCTCGGCCTTCTTGAGCTTGCGGGCCGAACTCTCGAACTCCGCCCAGGTCTTGGGCACCGGGATGTGGTTCTTGGTGAAGATGTCCTTGCGGTACAGGAAGACCATCGGCTCGATGTCCACCGGTACGGCGTAGGTGCGGCCTTCGAAAGTGGTGAGGTCAAGCGCCTGCGGCAGGATCTTGCTGCGCACCGAGTCCGGCAACAGCTTGGTGATGTCCCGGGGCACGCCGTCGATGGTGAAACTGGGCAGCTGCGGGTATTCGATGGTGGCCACATCGGGGGAATTGCCCGCGCGCGCGGCGTTGCTGAGCTTGGCCCAGCCGCCCTGCTCCCCCGAGGGAACCTGCTGGAAATCGACCTTGATCTTGGTGTGGGTGCGGTTGAACTCGTCGACGACCTCCTGACTGCCGCGCAGCGCCGACCAGAAGGTGAGGCGCACGGGACCGTCGCCGACGGTGTCGGACCCGCGGTCCGTGGAGCAGCCCGCCAGTACGAGGACGAGCAGAGTGAGTAGTGCCGTTGTTCCGGCCGTGGCCCGGCGTCGGGTTGCCAGGCGTCCTGGGCGTCTATGGCCAGGCATGGACCCTCCCCTGATTCAACGGTGGAGTCACGGGGAATCCTGATCGCTTGACTGAAAAGACGTCAATACATCGAACAGAAGAAACTAAAGCGGTCAAACGATCAGCACTGGCGGGCCGCCGCGGGTGCCGTGGACTCACGGACCACGAGGGCCGGCAGCAGCTCCAGATGACGGGTGGCACCGGGCCGCCGGCCCTCGCGCGCCGCGTCGAACTGACGGCGCAGCACATCCAGCGCCGCGCGCCCGATCTCCGCCTTCGGCGGGGCCACCGCGGTCAGCGCGATATGCCCCATGTCCGCGACCACGTCGTTGTACGCCACGACCGCGCAGTCCCGCGGCACCTCGATACCGGCCTCCTCGAGCCGCTGCAACAGCACCAGCGCGTCCATGTCGCTGTGGATCAGCGCCGCCGTCGCCCCGGTCTCGCGCAGCGCGTGTGCCAGATCGGCCGCCCGCGCGTCGGCGACGCTCGGATCGGGCCCCGCAGTGCGCGAGCTGAGGATCGTACGGCACCCCTCGGCGATCTCGCGGGCCGCGGTCTGCGCGGCGAACTCGGCGCGGATCACCCGCGCGGTGGGGCTGTCGTCGCGCGCCGCCAGCACGATCCGCCGGTGGCCGAGGGAGAGCAGATGGTCCAGGGCCAGATGCACCCCGTGCCCATGGTCCGCGCGGACCGAGTCGAGGCCGTAGATGGCGCTGCCCCGCTCGGGGCGGCGCTCCACCAGCACCACCGGCACTTCCAGGGCCGACAGCCACGCGTGGTCCGCCGCCGCCTCCGCCGCCGTACGCCAGCGCGGCGCGAGCAGCAGACCGCGCACCCCGGCGTCCAGCGCCTGGCGGACCGCGCGGCGGCCCGCGCCCGGCTCGTCGGCGGCGATGTGCAGCGCCAGCCGCAGACCCGCCTGTTCGGCGGCTTCCCGCGCCCCCTGCACGGCCTCCGTCAGATAGGTGTTGCGCTCCGGGACGACCATGCCGATCGCGTCGCCGGTGCCCCCGCCGGGCTCGGGCAACGGCCGCAGCGAACGCGCCACCCCGTGGCCGCGGCGCACCTCCCCGCGGCGCGCCAGCTCCTCGATGTCCCGGCGCACCGTGACGACGGAGACCCCCAGCTCATCGGCCAGATCGGTGATCTTCGCCAGCCCGCGGGCCTCCACGATGCCCACGATCCGCGCCTGCCTGCCCCGCGCCGGCTCCCGCATACCCCACCGCCCGTGATCGGTTTTCCCAGAACCCGCCCATAGTAGCGATCATTCGATCACAATCGAGCGGCCCCCGGGGCAGGGCCGTCGGCTGGAGGAAGACCAACGAGGGAAACCCCTAGGAAGGAGGAGGTGTTGAACAAGGCATTGAACGGGCAGGGGCCGGGCCACGTACCACCTTTCGTGCGCCCGTGCACGGCGCGCGACGCACGGCGCACGACGCCGACCCGACAGCGGCCCAACAGCCGCCCGACGCTTGGAGAACCGATCGTGAACGAGCCGGCCATCCCTCCCGTACAAGCTCTCCCGGGCGGGGACGCGGAACTCCGCCTCGTGCTCCATCTGTCCTGGGAGGACATCGCCAGGCTCGGCCAGGAGGCCGGCCGGCTGGCCGCCCAGCTGCAACGCCCGGTGAGCCTCGACGAGGCCGTCAGCCACCGGCTGCGCGGCCGGCCGGCCTCCGCCGTCCACGCCACGCACACCACTCACGCCAGCCACGCCAAGCCCGCCCAGGACCGCGGCCAGCAGCTCCCCGCGCCCGCCCCGGCCCCGGCCGCGCCCCTGACCGCCCGCTCCCCCGGTGAGCAGGCGCGGCAGGCGATCGAGAAGATCAACGGCTCCGCCCAGCCCTACCAGGGTGCGGCCGAGACCACGGGCGCACCGCCCGGCCCGGCCCCCGAGGCGATCCCGAGCGACGCCCGGGGCATCCTGGAGCGCCCCACCCGCCCGCCGTCCTCCGTCAACGGCGCCGGTGACCACAATCAGCTGAGGGGCGCCTGACGACATCCTTCCCGGGCCGGGTGTCGGTGGTGCCCAGTAGGGTCGCCGGGTGAGCGTGATGTGGGTGACCGTGGAGACGCCGCTTCCCACCGGGCGGATGCGGGTGGGCGTGACCGACCAGGGCGTGGCGGCGGCTGCCTACACCCCGCAGGGCGCGGCCGGGTTACCGGCGGGGCCGCTGATATCCGAGGCATCCGGCGATCGCAGGGCGGCGGCGGTGGTCGGCCGCTTCGCCGACTACTTCGCCGGGCGGCGGCGGGAGTTGGACCTGCCGCTGGACTGGCGGCTGACGTCCGGGGCGCAGCAGGACGTGCTGCGTACGCTCCAGCAGAGGGTCGGTTTCGGCCGCACCATCACCTACGGCGAACTCGCCGAGCGCAGCGGGGCGTTCGAGGCGGCGGACCCGGAGCAGCGGGCGCTCGCGGCGCGCACGGTCGGGTCGATCATGGGCTCCAACCCGATCTCGCTGCTGGTGCCGTGCCACCGTGTGGTGGCCGCCGATGGCATCGGCGGCTTCGGCGGCGGGGAGACGGGGCTCGCGGTGAAGCGGTGGCTGCTGACCCTGGAGGGATCCCTGGCCCCCACGCTGGACTGGGCAGGCCCGTCCTGACCCCATGGGCCCTGTTTCAGGCCGGGCCCGGGGAGGCGGGCCGCGCGGCGGGATCCGTACGGCCATCCGTACGGCCATCCGTACGGCCGGACACCGGCCCGCGACCGAGGAGTTCGCCCAGACCCTGGCGGGTCGCTGCCAGCACCACGCGGTCCTGGGGCCGCAGGACGTAGTCCGGCGGGAGGTCCCACACCAGGCCCCGCTGCCGCCCGCTGCCGTCGTCCGGGGGCGCCACGGCCAGATCGCGGAGCCGGCCGCCGGCGTCCGCGGTGTCCAGGGCGACGACCCGCCAGGCGCCCGGCCGGAACGCCTGGGCGACCGTGCGGCCCTCCAGTTGCGGGTGGCCCGCGGCCGGCACCGCGGCGAAGAGCAGCACCCGCCGCTCGACCGGGACCGCGCCGAGGATCTGACGCCCCATCATGGCACCCGCGAAGGCCGGGGCCGCCAGCGTGGACACGCTCCGGCTGCGGGTCAGCGCCTGTGGGTGCGCGGCCCGCAGGGTGCGGTAGACGGCTCTGGCGAAGCGGTCGTCGTACAGTCGCATGGCCACCCGCAGGCCGGGCTCGAGCGAGCGGGCGTACAGCGTGGCCTCCAGGTTGGTGGTGTCGGAACTGGTGACCGCGAGCAGTGCGTGTGCCCGGTCGATCTTGGCGGCCTCCAGCACGCCCTCCTCCGTGACGTCCCCGATGATGGTGGGCACCCGCAGCCGGCGGGCCAGCGGAATGCCACGCGCCTGGGGGTCCTCCTCGACGCACACCACGGGGATGTCCATCTCCCGCAGCCGGGCCAGCACCCGGGTGCCGACCTTGCCGAGGCCGAGCAGTACGACATGGCCGGACAGCCCGCGCGGCGGCCGGCGCAGGGCGGACGCGGTCCGGAAGGTGCCGAGCCCTTCCAGCGTGGCGGCCACCAGGACCGGCAGCAGCATCAGGCCGACCAGTCCGGACAGCAGTTGCAGAATCTGCCGGGCGAGCGGCTGGCCGAGCGCGGGGTCGCCGGTGCCAAGGATGTCCAGCAGCGTCAAATAGGCGGCGCGCAGCGGGTGTTCCCCGGTGATCTGCCAGGACGCGACGGCGAGGGCCAGCAGCGCCGCGGCGAACCCCAGGACGGTCCGCCGCAGCCGACGGGAGAACAGCGAGCCGAGCGGCACGCCCCGGCCGCCGAGCCGGCGCGGCGGCAGCGCGGATCCGGTGTGCGAGACGGCCTCCAGCACCACCGTACGACGCCCGGTCGCGGCGGCCGCGGCCTGGTCGTCGGGCAGCATGCGCGGCCCTTCGGCCCCGCTGCTGTCCGAACCCTCCTGGCCCGCCGGGTCGTTGGTGGTCGAGGAGAGCAGTGCGAGGGTGGCCAGCCCGGGGTCGGCGATGGCGTCGCGGCCACGCGGGGTGCGGATGGCGGCCCGCAGCAGCACCCCGTCGGCCTGGATCACCTTGCTGGTGCCCGCGACGGCGGTGGCCGCGAGCGCGGGCGCGGCGGTGTCGGCGTCCGACAGGACGGTGGTCGACGCGTCCGGCTCCGTCGCGTCGAGGCCCGGGTCGGCGACCGCCGCGGCCTGGTCGAGCAGTTCCCGCAGATGCTCGCCGAGCTTGCGGTTGTAGAGCCGGATCACCAGCCGCAGCCGGGGGTTGAGGCGGCGGGCGCGCAGCGCGGCGTGGATGTTGGTCTCGTCGTCGTCGTAGACCAGCGCGAGGGCGGCGGCCCGTTCCACTCCGGCCTCGGTCAGCACCTCGTCGTCCGGCTCGACCGCCTCCAGGACCCGTATGCCCGCACCCGAAGGCGCGGCGGCGGGCTCCGGCGGGGACAGCGACGGGCGGCCCACGGCCGCCGTCATCCGCCCGAAGAGCGCCGCGGCCCGCGCCCGTCCGCGCCCTGCCCCGGGCGCCGCGGTCCGGGCCGGCCGTGGCTCCCAGGCGGAGGGCGTGGCGGGGATGACGACGGTCACCCGCTCCAGGTAGACATCCTTGAGTTCGGCGGCGAGGCGGTGGGCGAGCGCGTCGTCGCCGCAGACGACCATGTGCGGGCCGGGCGGATCCGCCGACGGCTGCTGAGGCAGGGTGGGCATGCTGAGTAGAGCCTCCTGGGCCGCTCGGCGGTTCCGGACGGGCTCGCGCGGGGTTGGCATGGCCACGGCCGTCCGTTGATCATCACGGTACCCACGCCCCTGTCCGAATACCGTCGGTCGCCCGGGCAAACATGGTGCGGGGTCAGATCATCGCATCGAGTTAATGTCATCGGCTTCCGAAGGCCCCCTGGGCGCACCGGCCGTTACTGTTCCCCGGGATCTGGACGGATTCCCGGATGTTCGCCCCCTCCCTTCCGCTTTCCCGGTGACGCGTTTCCCGGTGACGCGCACGCACGCCGGCCACCGCCCTGACGAAGGAGAGTTCGCCCGATGACTGTTGACACCAGCCCGGAAGCACAGCCGGAGCCGTCTCGGCAGTCCAGTCCACAGCCTCCGCAGTCGAGCCTGCCCGCGGCTGCTTCCCGCTCCGAGGCACCGAGCACCGTCCTGGAACGGATCCTGCGTGGCCCCAGCGGCCTGGGCACGGCGAGCCTGCACCTGGCCCGGCGCGAGGAACCACCAACACCGTCGGAGCCGCTTGAACTGCCTACGGCTCCCGCAACTCCGGCGGAGGGCAACCCGGTTCCGGGCCTCTACCACCACCCGGTGGCGGAGCCCGACCCCGTGCGGGTGGAGGAGGTCAGCCGCAGGATCAAGGCATGGGCGTTGGACGAGGTCGATCTGTACCCCGAGGACTGGGAGGACCAGTTCGACGGCTTCTCGGTGGGGCGCTACATGGTCGCCTGCCATCCGGACGCCCCCACCGTCGACCATCTGATGCTCGCCACGCGCCTGATGGTCGCCGAGAACGCGGTGGACGACTGCTACTGCGAGGACCACGGAGGCTCGCCCATCGGCCTCGGCGGACGCCTTCTGCTGGCGCACACCGCCCTCGACCCCCTGCACACGACCAAGGAGTACCAACCGCGGTGGGCGGAGTCGCTTCATTCGGACGCGCCCCGACGCGCCTACCGCTCCGCCATGGAGTACTTCCTCCAAGCGGCCGGCCCCTCCCAGGCCGACCGGTTCCGGCACGACATGGCCCGGCTGCACATGGGGTACCTCGCCGAGGCCGCCTGGGCCCAGACGGACCACGTCCCCGAGGTGTGGGAGTACCTGGCGATGCGCCAGTTCAACAACTTCCGTCCCTGCCCCACCATCACCGACACCGTCGGCGGCTACGAACTCCCCGCGGACCTGCACGCCCAGCCCGCCATGCAGCGGGTCATCGCGCTCGCCGGGAACGCCACCACCATCGTGAACGACCTGTACTCGTACACCAAGGAACTCGCGAGCCCCGGCAGGCATCTGAACCTGCCCGTGGTGATCGCCGAACGTGAGGGCAGCTCCGACCGCGAGGGCTATCTGAAGGCGGTCGAGGTCCACAACGAGCTCATGCACGACTTCGAGGCCGAGGCCGCGGCCCTGGCCGCCACCTGCCCCGTCCCGAGCGTGCAGCGCTTTGTGCGCGGCGTGGCCGTATGGGTCGACGGCAACCACTACTGGCACCAGACCAACACCTATCGCTACACCCTGCCCGATTTCTGGTAAAGAAGAATGGATTCATCCGTGACCAGCGCCGATCTCACCACCGTCGCCACCTCTGCCGACACCTCCGTGTTCATCCCCGCCCCGAGCACGCCCTACCAGGGGGACATCGCCCGCTACTGGGACCACGAGGCCAGGCCCGTGAACCTGCGGCTCGGCGATGTCGACGGCCTTTACCACCACCACTACGGCATCGGAAACGTCGACCACGCCGCCCTGGGCAACGCCGACGACGGCGCCGGCGAATACGAGAAGAGGCTGATCGCCGAGCTCCACCGCCTGGAGTCGGCGCAGGCCGAACTCCTCCTGGACCACCTCGGCCCCATCGAGCGCGACGACACGCTCGTGGACGCCGGATGCGGCCGCGGCGGCTCGATGGTCATGGCCCACCAGCGCTTCGGGTGCACGGTCGAGGGCGTCACGCTGTCGGCCAGGCAGGCCGACTTCGCCAACCAGCGCGCCCGCGAACTCGGCATCGAGGACCACGTCCACGCCCGCGTCTGCAATATGCTCGGTACGCCCTTCGAGACCGGGCAGGCCGCGGCCTCGTGGAACAACGAGTCGAGCATGTACGTCGACCTGCACGACCTCTTCGCCGAGCACTCCCGCATCCTCGCGGTCGGCGGCCGCTATGTGACCATCACCGGCTGCTGGAACCCGCGTTACGGCCAGCCCTCGAAGTGGGTCTCCCAGATCAACGCGCACTTCGAGTGCAACATCCACTCCCGCCGGGAGTATCTGCGCGCCATGGCCGACAACCGGCTCGTACCGCAGGCCGTCGTCGACCTCACTCCCGCGACCCTGCCCTACTGGGCGCTACGGGCCACGTCCTCACTGGTCACCGGCATTGAGGAGGCGTTCATCAACTCCTACAAGGACGGCTCCTTCCAGTACTTCCTGATCGCGGCCGACCGCGTCTGACCGCCCGCCGCCTGAGGACACGCCAGGGTCCTCAGGCGGTGTAGCGCCGGAAGGAAGGAACCGCGGCGGTCATGGCGAGCATGATGACGACGACCAGCAGGCCGCCCGCGGTCACCGCCGCCCGGGGGCCGAACAGCGAGCCGCCCGTGCCGTGCAGCAGGTCGGCCAGGCGTGGCCCACCGGCCACCACGACCGTGAAGACGCCCTGCATCCGGCCGCGCATATCGTCGGTGGCGGCCGACTGGAGGATCGCCCCGCGGAAGACCATGGAGACCATGTCGGCGACCCCCGCCACGGCCAGGAAGGCCGCCGCCCACCAGAGTCCGCCGCTCAGCCCGAACCCGGTGATGGCCAGCCCCCAGACCACCACGGCGGCGCTGACCATCAGCCCGTGGTGGCGGGCCCGGGAGAAGGTCCCCGACAGCAGCCCGCCGACCACCGCCCCGATGGGTATCGCCGCGAACAGCAGCCCGAGCGCGAACCCCTCGCCCCAGGGCGCGTAGGTGCTCGACGCCAGCTGCGGGAACAGGGCGCGCGGCATGCCGAAGACCATCGCGACGATGTCCGCGAGGAAGGACAGCAGCAGCACCCGCTGCGCCACGATGTAACGGAACCCGTCCGCCACCTCCCGCCCGCCGGCCCGCCGCCTGCCGCGCCCCTCGTCCTTGCCCGCCTTCTTGCCCGTGTCCTTGCCCGTGTCCAGCGGGGGCAGCGCGGGCAGCCGCCATACGGCCCAGAGGGTGAAGCACAGCGCGACGGCGTCGATCAGATACAGCGTGGACAGGCCGATGAGCGGGATCAGCGCCCCCGCCAGCAGCGGCCCCAGCACCATGCCGGTCTGCGCGACGGTGGACTGCAGGGCACCCGCGGCGGGCAGTTCCTCGGCGGGGACGAGCCGGGCTATCGAGGCGCTACGGGCCGGGAAGTTGATCCCGAACAGGCCCTGCTGGGCGGCGAGCAGCACCATCAGCAGCGCCACCGAGTGGATCCCGGCGGCGGACTGCGCCCAGAACAGCACCGAGATGACGGCGATGCCGACCCCCGTGACCAGCATCAGGGTCCGCCGGTCCACCCGGTCGGCGATCGCGCCGCCCCACAGCGCGAAGACCACGAGCGGCAGCAGCCCCGCGAAGCTGGCGTAGCCGACCCAGGCCGAGGAGCCGGTGAGGTCGTAGATCTGCTTGGGCACGGCCACCGCGGTGAGCTGGCTGCCGATCGTGGTGATGGAGGTGGACGCCCACAGGCGGCGGAACGGACGGTGCCGCAGGGGCCGCACATCCATGACCCACCGCCGCCACCCCCTTCCGGCCGGCCCGTCCCCGCTCGGCTCGTCCCCGGCGGGTCGGCCCTCCTGCGCCGGGCCGGTCTCCTCCTCGGTGTTTCTCGCGGTCTCCACGGCTGACTCGATTCCCCTTACATCCATCTCCGGAAACGGACCCATTGTGACCCCGGCCCGCCCCGCTCCGTACGGCCGTCTCAGCCACCGGCCGCCGGATGTCAGCCACCGGCCGCCGGATGGATGGATCCGGTACGCGAGGTCAGGCGGGTGCCGCTGCCGCCCCAGCGGTCGGCGACGATCTCGGCGGCGATGCTGACCGCGGTCTCCTCGGGGGTACGGGCGCCCAGGTCGAGGCCGATGGGCGAGGCCAGGCGGGCCAGCCGGTCCTCGCCGAGGCCGCGCTCGCGCAGGCGGCGCAGCCGGTCCTCGTGGGTGCGGCGGGAGCCCATGGCGCCGATGTAGCCGAGCGGGAGGCGCAGCGCGACCTCGAGCAGGGGCACATCGAACTTGGGGTCGTGGGTGAGGACGCAGACCACGGTCCGCTCGTCCAGCCGGCCCGCCTCCGCCTCGGCCCGCAGATAGCGGTGCGGCCAGTCGGTCACGACCTCGTGCGCCTCGGGGAAGCGGCGCCGGGTGGCGAAGACGGGGCGGGCGTCGCAGACGGTGACGCGGTAGCCGAGGAAGCCGCCGATACGGGCCAGTGCCGCGGCGAAGTCGACGGCGCCGAAGACCAGCAGCCTGGGCGGCGCGGCGTGGGCGGATACGAACAGGGTGAGCTCCTGGCCGAGGCGCCGGCCGTCGTAGCCGTGGCGCAGGGTGCCGGTGCGCCCGCCGGCCAGCATGCCGCGCGCGGCCTGAGCGGCCGCCGCGTCCAGCCGCTCGGAGCCGAGCGACCCGGTGGTGCCGTCGGGCCGGACCACCAGTCGGCGGCCCAGCCTGCCCTCGGGGTCGGGGCCATCGACGGCCACGCAGATCACCTCGGCCACCGGCGTCCCGGCCCGGATCGCCTCGGCCACCTCGCCGTACTCGGGAAATCCGGTGGGGTCGATCCGCTCCACGTGGATGTCGATGACTCCGCCGCAGGTCAGCCCGACCGCGAAGGCGTCGTCGTCACTCACCCCGTAGCGCTGGAGCACCGGTGTGCCCGAGGCGATGACCTCCTGGGCGAGTTCGTAGACCGCGCCCTCGACACAGCCGCCCGAGACGCTGCCGACGGCGGAGCCGTCCGGCCCGACCAGCATGCTCGTGCCCGGTGGCAGGGGTGAGGAGCGCCAGGTGTCCACGACGGTGGCGCGGGCGAAGGGCTCGCCCGCCCGCCACCACCGGTACGCCTCCTCGACCGCCCTCGGCGCCTCGCCACCCGGGGCCCCGGCGGCCCATCCCCCAGGGCCCGGCATCGCGACACGCGGCATCTCTGCCTCTGGCATGTCTGAAATTCCCTCAACTCATGTAAGAGATTGATACATTGGATGTATGACCCTCTCACATTCGTCTCCAAGTAGCGACATCACCTTGCGCATCAACGGCGCCGCACACGCCCTGACCGTGGACAACCGGACCACCCTGCTCGATGTGCTGCGCGAGCGGCTGGGCCTGACCGGTACGAAGAAGGGCTGTGACCACGGGCAGTGCGGCGCCTGCACCGTCCTGATGGACGGCGAGCGGGTGAACAGCTGCCTGATGTTCGCGGTGGCCGCCGAGGGGCGGGAGATCGTCTCGATCGAGGGGGTGGCGGACCTTACGGACGGCGCGGAGCTGCACCCGGTACAGCGCGCCTTCCTCAACCACGACGGGCTGCAGTGCGGCTACTGCACCCCCGGTCAGATCTGCTCGGCCATCGGGGCGCTCGACGAGGCCCGGCGCGGCTGGCCGAGCCAGGTCACTGAGGACACCGCCGAGGGCGTCGGCGCGCTGGACCACGAGGAGGTCCGCGAGCGGATGAGCGGCAATCTGTGCCGCTGCGGCGCGTACGGCGGCATCGTGGAAGCGGTCCTGGAGGCGGCGGGCGCCGAGGGGGGCGCGCGATGAGGGAGTTCGCGTACGTACGCGCCGCCGACCCCGCCGAGGCGGCCGCGCTGGTGGCGGAGCGGCCCGACGCCGTGTATCTGGGCGGCGGCACCAATCTGGTGGACCTGATGAAGCTCGGCGTCGCCGGGCCCGGCCTGGTCGTGGACGTCTCCCGGCTGGACCACGACCGGATCGAGCACCGCGCGGACGGCTCGGCGCTGATCGGCGCCGCGGTGCGCAACGGCGAGCTGGCCGGCGACCCGGGCGTACGGGAGCGTTTCCCGCTGCTGTCGCAGTCGCTGCTGGCGGGCGCGTCGGGGCAGCTGCGTACGGTCGCCACGGTGGCGGGGAATCTGCTGCAGCGCACCCGCTGCGGCTACTTCCAGGACGTGACCAAGCCCTGCAACAAGCGCGAGCCGGGCTCGGGCTGTCCCGCGATCGAGGGGGCGCACCGCGACCTCGCGATCCTGGGCACCTCCGAGCACTGCGTGGCCAGTCACCCGTCCGATATGGCGGTGGCGCTGGTCGCGCTGGACGCGGTGGTGCGGGTGCGCTCGGCGGACGGCGCCATGCGCACCGTCCCGGTGGAGGAGCTGTACGTGCTGCCCGGCGACACGCCGCAGCGGGAGACCGTACTGGTCCACGGCGATCTGATCACCGCCGTGGAGCTGCCGGCCCCGCCGCCGGGCGCGGCGATGGTCTACCGCAAGGTACGCGACCGCCGCAGTTACGCCTTCGCGCTGGTCAGCGTCGGCGCGGCGGTGAGTGTGGACGAGGCGGGCCGGCTCGCGGACGTCCGGATCGCGCTCGGCGGCGTGGCGCCGCGCCCGTGGCGGGCCAGGGCGGCGGAGGAGCTGCTGCGGGGGCAGCGCCCCGACGAGGGGACACTGCGCGTGGAGACGCTGCGCGAGGCGGCGCGGGCGGAGCTGGCGGCCGCTCGCCCGCTGCCGGACAACGCGTTCAAGGTCGACCTGACCATTGATCTGATCGTCGCGGCCATCCGCGACCTGGTCGCGAGGAAGGACCGCGCATGACCACCGTCGAGCAGACGATCGGCGCCCCGCTGACCCGGGTGGACGGCCCCCAGAAGGTCACCGGGGAGGCGCTGTACTCCTATGAGTTCCCGACCCCGGACATCACCTATGTCTGGCCGGTGCAGTCGACGATCGCCCGCGGCCGGGTGACGGAGGTGGACGCCTCCGCGGCCCTCGCGCTGCCGGGCGTGCTGACGGTCCTCGACTCCGGCAGCGCCCCGCGGCTGAACGCGGACGCGGAGGTCAGCGCCGACCTGTTCGTGCTGCAGTCCCCCGAGGTCGCCTACCACGGCCAGATCGTGGCGGCGGTGGTGGCCACCTCCCTGGAGTCCGCGCGCGAGGCCGCGGCGGCGGTGCGGCTGAGCTATGCGCCCGAGCCGCACGATGTGGTGCTGCGCGCGGACGACGAGGCGGCGTACGTCCCCGAGCGGGTGACCGACGGCGGCCCCGGGTTCGAGGAGCGCGGCGATGTGGAGCGCGCCCTGGCGGCCGCCCCGGTGCGCACCGACGCCACGTACACCACCCCGGTGGAGCATCCGAGCCCGATGGAGCCGCATGCCACCATCGCCTCGTGGCAGGAGGGCCGGCTGACCCTGCACGACTCCAACCAGGGCCCTCGCATGGCCGCGCAGTTGATGGCCGCGCTGTTCGGGCTCGACCTGGACGCGGTGGAGGTGGTCACCGAACACGTCGGCGGCGGCTTCGGGTCCAAGGGCATTCCGCGCTCGCCGGCCGTCCTGGCGGTGCTGGCCTCCCAGGTCGTACGGCGGCCGGTGAAGATCGCGCTGACCCGGCAGCAGATGTTCGCGCTGGTCCCCCACCGGGCGCCGACGATCCAGCGGATCCGGCTCGGGGCCGAGCGGGACGGCCGGCTGACCGCGATCGACCACGAGTCGGTGCAGCCGCGCTCGAGGATGCTGGAGTTCGCCGACCAGACGGTGTCCTCGACGCGGATGATGTACGCGGCGCCGGATGTGCGCACCACCGTGAAGGTGGCGCCGCTGGACATCATGACGCCCGCCTGGTTCCGGGCGCCCGGCCACACCCCGGGCATGTTCGCGCTGGAGTCGGCCATCGACGAGCTGGCCGTCGAGCTGGACATGGACCCGATCGAGCTGCGTATCCGCAACGAACCGGAGCTGGACCCGGGCACCGGCAAGCCGTTCAGCAGCCGCAGCCTGGTCGAGTGTCTGCGCGAGGGCGCGGCGCGCTTCGGCTGGGAGCGGCGCGATCCGGCGCCGGGGGTCCGCCGGGAGGGGCGCTGGCTGGTCGGCACCGGCATGGCCGCCTCGCACCACCCCGACTACACCTTTCCCTCGACGGCCACCGCGCGTGCCGAGCCGGACGGGACCTTCGTGGTCCGGATCGGCGCGGTCGACATCGGCACGGGGGCGCGCACCGCGCTCACGCAGGTGGCGGCGGACGCGCTCGGGGTGTCCCTGACGCGGCTGCGGCTGGAGATCGGCCGGGCGTCGCTGGGCGCGGCGGCGTTCGCGGGCGGCTCGATGGGCACGTCGTCGTGGGGCTGGGCCGTCCACAAGGCGTGCCGCGCGCTGGTGGAGGAGATGCGCGGCTACGCGGGTGTCGTCCCGGACGGGGGCCTGGAGGTGACGGCCGACACCACCGAGGACCTCCAGGAGCGGGCGGACCTCTCGCGCCACACCTTCGGCGCGCAGTTCGCCCAGGTGCGGGTGGACGCCGACACCGGCGAGATCCGCGTCGACCGGATGCTGGGGGTGTTCGCGGCCGGGCGGATCCTCAGCCCCACGACGGCCCGCTCGCAGTTCCTGGGGGCGATGACGATGGGGCTCTCCATGGCGCTGCTGGAGGTCGGCGAGGTGGACCCGGCGTTCGGCGACTTCGCCAACCACGACTTCGCGGGCTACCACATCGCCGCCAACGCCGATGTGCCGCAGCTGGAGGTGCACTGGCTGGACGAGCGCGACAGCCGGCTCAACCCGGTCGGTGGCAAGGGCATCGGCGAGCTGGGCATCGTGGGCTCGGCCGCCGCGATCGCGAACGCCTTCCACCACGCCACCGGGGTACGGGTGCGCGATCTGCCGATCCGTATCGAGCGGTCGCGCGAGGCCCTGCGGGCGATGCGTGACGGGGCCGGAGAAAACCGAACGGATATCCGATAAGGTCAGCCGGATGGCACGCAGCGGGGGCAGGGAACGCGGCGCCTACCACCACGGCGACTTGGCCGCCGCGCTGGTCCGGGCGACGCTGGAGATCGTAGACGAGGTAGGGGTGCGCGGCTTCTCGGTGGCGGAGGCCGCGCGCCGCACCCGGGTGAGCCCCGGGGCGCCCTACCGCCACTTCGCCGACCGCGACGCGCTGTTGGCGGCCGCCGCCCTGGAGGTGTCACACCGGCTGCGGGCCATCCATCTCCAGGCCATGGCCACGGCCTCCTCGCCCCAAGAGCGCCTGGCCATGGTCGCCGGCAGCTATGTGCGCGCCGCCGCCGTCCACCGGGGCGCCTTCGAGCTGCTCTTCGCCCCCGGTCTGCGCGCCCACCACGTCGAACTGCGCAACAGCACCCGGGAGTTCATCGATCTGCTGCTGCCGAGCGCGTTCGAGGTGGTGCCGCCGGGGCAGGGCGCGAAAACCGCGGTCGAACTGCTCGAAGCGCTCTCGGTGATGGCGCGCGGCTATGTCGCCCTGCTGCTCGACGGGATGTTCGGCGACCCCAGTGCGGTGGCGGCGGAGGTGGCCGCCCGCGCCACGCGGGCGGCGCGCGCGCTGGTGGACGGGTACGGACTCCCGGACACGGCCCCTTCATGACAACGTGACGGTCTTGTACGTGTGGTGTCACAGTGATCCACTGTGATTGGTGTGACTGACCGGCACCCCCACAACTCGCTGGTCGGCACCACCAGTTGTGTTCGGTCCGCCCCCACGATCCGGACAGGATGGGACCCACGTCTATGCCTGAACGTCTGGGCCAGGTGCTCGCTGCGCACCGCCCCATGCCCATGACATCCCCACCGCCCACCTCCCGCCCCACCGGCCATGTACTGGCCGTCGGCACGCCGGGGCCCAGACTCGACCGGCTGACCGACACCCTGCGCTCGACCGGGCACGAGGTCAGCCACGCCCTGCCCGGAGACGTCGATCTGCGGGTCCGGCAGGCTCCCCCGGACGCGATCGTCGCGCTGGACGACCAGCCCCCAGAACACGGCGGACACGACGGGCACGACGGCCTCGAGGTGATCCGCGAGGTCCGCGCCGCCCCGGCAGGCCGCGCGCTGCCGCTGCTCATGGTCACCGCCGCCCCCCGGCCCACCGGCGTCGCGGACATGCTGCGGCAGGGCGCCGACGACTGCGTACCGGACACCTCCGACCCGGTCGAGCTGGCCGCCCGGATCGAGGCCAAGCTGCGCCGGGTCCCGGTCCCGGTGGAGAATCTGCTGCTCGACCCGCGCACCGGGCTCTACTCCCGCCAGCACTTCCTGGACGAGCTCGGCCGGGAGCTCCAGCGGCCCGTGGCCGGCCGACGCGCCGGGGTCATGGCCGTGGTGGAGGTGGCCGAGACGGGCGTCCTGGAGTCCCGGCTGGGGCCACGGGTGCGCCGGGAGGTCGCCGAGCGGCTGGCCGGCGTGGCGGAGAAACTCGGCGGCGCCTGCGACCGGTTCGGCTGGGACGACGACGGCCGTCTGCTGATGCTGCTGCCCGGCGTGGACGAGGAGGCCGCGCGGCGCAGCCTGCAGAAGTTCGCGGGCGCCGTGGCCGGCACCCGGTTCATCGTCGCCGACGAGAACGTCCGGCTGACGCCCGCGATCGGCTGGACCCCGCTGGCCGAGTGCGCCGACCACCACCAGGCCGTCGAGCAGGCCCGGGACGCGGTGGCCGAGTCGCTGCGCCACCGGGATCTGCGCCCGGTGCGCTACGCGCCGTGGATGCGCGGCGCGCCGCGCCGCCACCGGCGGCGGCGCCCGTTCTCCCTGGCCCTGCGCCCGCTGATATCGGCGCTGTCCCCGGTCCTGGTGCTACTGCTGGGCGTGGGCGTGCCGTTCGTTCTGTACCAGCGGATGTACGAGCTGGGCTGGGACCTGGGGTCGGCGATGTACTGGGTGGTGGTGGCCGGTCTGCTGCTGTCCGCGGCGCTGATCGTGGTGGAGTGTCTGTTCGCGCTCGACTCGGTGGACCGGCCCGAGCAGCCCGCGCAGCCGTACCCCCCGGCCAGCGCCGTGATCGCCGCCTATCTGCCCAATGAGGCCGCGACCATCGTCGACACCGTCGAGTCGTTCCTGCGCCTGGAGTACCCGAACGACCTGGAGATCGTGGTGGCGTACAACACGCCGCATCCCCTGCCCGTCGAGGACACCCTGCGCGAGATGGCCCGCCGCGACGCCCGGCTGGTGCTGCTCCACGTGCCGGGATCCACCTCCAAGGCGCAGAACATCAACGCGGCGGTGAGCCGGGTCCGCGGCGAGGTGGTCGGGATCTTCGACGCCGACCACCACCCGGCCCCCGACGCCTTCCGCCACGCCTGGCACTGGCTCTCCCACGGCTATGACGTCGTCCAGGGCCACTGTGTGATCCGCAACGGCGACAGCTCCTGGGTCGCGGGGCTGGTGGGGGTGGAGTTCGAGGCGATCTACGCGGTCAGCCACCCGGGCCGGACCCGGCTGTACGGATTCGGGGTCTTCGGCGGCTCCAACGGCTTCTGGCGCGCCGATCTGCTCGCCCGCACCCGGATGCACGGGTCGATGCTGACCGAGGACATCGACTCCTCGATGCGCGCCCTCGGCGAGGGCGCGCGGATCGCCATGGACCGCACGCTCATCTCGCGAGAGCTGGCGCCCACCACGCTCAGGTCGCTGTGGAACCAGCGGTCGCGCTGGGCCCAGGGGTGGCTTCAGGTCTCGCTCCGCCATCTGTGGCGGGCCCTGCGCTCCCCCGCCTTCACGCTCCGCCAGAAGCTGGGGCTCCTGGTGCTGCTGGGCTGGCGCGAGGTGCAGCCGTGGCTGACCCTGCAGATCCTGCCGGTGCTGATGTACGCGGTGTGGAAAGCGGGCGGCCCCGGACGGCTCGACTGGGCGGTGCCGGTCTGTGTGCTGGCCATGCTGTTCACCCTGTCGGCCGGGGTGGTGCAGGCCGCCTTCGCCTGGCGGCTCGCGGTGCCCGAACTGCGCCGCCGCAAGGCGTGGTTCTGGCGGTATCTCCTCGTGTCGACCTTCTTCTACAGCCACTTCAAGAACATCGTGGCCCGGCAGGCATGTCTGAAGGAGGCGGTGCGGGACCGTCAGTGGCGGGTCACCCCGCGGGCGGCGAAGGGGGCGGCGAATCGATGAGCACGCACACGGTGACCGTGAACTCCGTCCCCGTCACGGGGCGTACCCCCGCGCCGCACCGGCCGTCCAAGGAGGCGCCTACCCGCCGCCGGGCCGGCGAGATCGAGGGCTACCGCGGCCTGGCCGCGCTGAGCACGGTGGTCTTCCACGTCTGGCAGCAGTACTACACCTATGACCGCGACGGCTCGCATCCGCCGGTCGGCAACCGGTACCTCGGCTCCCTGATATCCCTGGAGGTGATCGACCTCTTCTTTGTGATGTCCGCGTATCTGCTGACGCTGTCGTACGCGCGCGCCGCGATCGATGGGGGCTCGACCCGGCCCGCCCGGGCGTTCCTGTTCCGGCGCGCCATCCGGATCCTGCCGCTGTACTTCCTCGCGGTCCTGGTCGTCTGGGCGAGCCGCAACCCGGAGCTGCCGGGCAACTGGCGGGACCTGGTCGCGCATCTGACCTTCACCCATGTCTTCGACCGGGAGCAGATCTTCTACACCATCGGCCCGACCTGGTCGCTGTCGCTGGAGGTGCTGTTCTACCTCGCGCTCGTCGCCCTCGGCCCGCTGGCGGTGCGCGCCTGCCGGCCATTTCGCCGGCGCGCTACGCGCGTCGCGGTGTGCGCGGGAGGATGTCTGCTGCTGTACGTCGGGCCGATGGTGTGGATCGCGGTGGCCCGCTACGGGTTCGAGGTGCCGCACACCGACTGGCCGGTGTACTTCGGCCCGCAGGCCCGCTTCGGCGGGTTCGCGGCGGGCATGGCGCTGGCCGTGGCATTGGTCGGCCTCGGCGAGCGCGGGCGGCTGGGCACGCGCACGGCGCTGGGGCTCCAGGTGGGCGCGGTGGCGGGCCTGTATCTGCTGTCGCTGTACTCGGCTCCGGAGAACGCCGCGTTCACCTTCTACCACCCGCTCGCCGCCCTGCTGTGGACGGTGCTGCTGTTCGGCACCGTCCATGGACGGCGGCGGACCCGGCTGCACCGGGCGCTGACGGCCCGCTGGCTGACCTGGTTCGGGCTGATCAGCTACAGCATGTTCATCTGGCACGAGCCGATCATGCTGGCCCTCTACGACGGCGGCCTGCTGCCGCCCGCCGGCCCCTCGGGCTTCCCGCTCGCCGTGGTGGTCGTGCTGGCGGTGGCCACGGTGGGCGCGGTGGTGAGCTACTGGGTCATCGAGTACCCGGCGAGCCTGCTGGGGCGGCTGCGGGACGGCAGGGGACGGCCGCGCACGTTCTATCCGGAGTAAGGCGCCCATCGATCTGTAGGCGAGCTGTCGACCGGTTGTAGGGAGCGGCTGGGACCGTCATGGGCACGGGCGGCACACCCGGTGTGCCGCCCGGTCCAAGCCCCCACTGCCTTCAGGAGGTTCGGTGCAGCGGTCGTTGCCGGTCCGGTTCATCCAGGTCACCGAGGTCCAGCGGATCACCCCGCGCATGGCGCGCGTGACCTTCGGCGGGGACGACCTCGCCGACTTCGTCTGCGACGCGCCCGACCAGCAGGTCAAGTTGTATTTCCCCAGGCCCGGCCAGTCGGCGCCCGTCCTCCCGGAGCCCGGCGCGGACGGTGATGTGATGCGGTGGTACCAGGCGTACCAGGCGATCCCCGAGGACGAGCGGCCGTGGATGCGCAGCTACACCATCCGGGCGTACCACCCGCGGCGCCGAGCGCTGGACATCGACTTCGTCCTGCACGGGAACGGAGACGGGGACGGGGACGGGGGTGAGGGTCCGGCGACGCGCTGGGCGCGGGCGGCCGGGCCCGGCGACACGCTCGGGATGTTCGGCCCCTCGGCGGCCTTCGCCCGCCCCGTGCCGCTCGGCGCGGCCGACTGGACGCTGCTGGCCGGTGACGAGTCCGCGCTGCCCGCGATGGGCACGCTGATCGAGGCGCTGCCCGAGGGCGCCCGCGCGCTGGCGTACATCGAGGTGGCCGACGCGGCGGAGGAACAGCGCTTCACGACCGCGGGCGAGGTGGAGGTGCACTGACTGCACCGCGGCGGACGCCCCGCCGGATCCCGCGGGCTGCTGCTCGACGCGGTGCGCTCGGCCGCCTTCCCGCCCGGCTCGGTGTTCGCATGGCTGGCCGGTGAGGCAGGGGCGGTACGGAGCCTGCGCCGGCACCTGGTCGACGAGCGCGGCATCGACCGGCGGTCGGTCGACTTCACCGGCTACTGGCGGCTGAAGCTCACCCAGGACGACGCCCCGACGGAGGAGGACCTGGCCGAGGCGCGGGAGCGGCTGGCGGACGCGCGGTCGGAGCCGAACGGCTGAGGCGGCCCTTCTTTGAGGGTTCGGCGCCGTCACACGAGGGCGGCGGCCTCCTTCACCGTGAGGCCGCCGCCCTCGGCGTAGGCGCGCTCGTACGCCCGCGCGTCCAGCGCGCGGCGCAGCTCCGCCTCGGCCCGCTGCCGTACCTCGGCCGCGGCCGAGAAGGAGCGGAAGCAGAAGCCCTCCATCACGGGCCCGCGGTCGTACGCGCCCAGCAGCCGCGCCCCGTCCTCCGCCGCGCCCAGGTGCGCCTTCGCCCAGGCGGCGCTGATGAACTGCTCGGCGACCAGATGCGGGGCGACCAGATAGGCCAGGGTCTCCAGGGAGCGCACGGCCCGCCGGAGGTGCCCCTGGGCGCGCTCGTACGCGCCGTCCAGACAGTCCAGCCAGCCGTGCAGGCCCGCCACCATGCCGGTGAGGAACGCCGGGGTGGCGGCCGGAAAAGCCTGCTCCAGCTGGTCGAGCTGATCCCGCGCGGCGGAGGTACGGCCCGTGCGGCCGAGGCGCTGGACCAGGATCAGCCGCGCCGTGTCCAGGGCCTCCCCCGCGTACTGGCCCGACTCCGCCACCGCCTGCCGCAGCACCCGCTCGGCCTCGGCCTCCTCCCCCGCGTCCCGGGCGGTCTCAAGCCGTACGGACGCCAGCCTGGCCTTGAGCGCCGGGACCTGGGCCTTGGCGCCGCCCCGCGCGGCGATCCCGATGGCGCGCGCGAAGTCGGCGGCGGCCTCCTCGTACCGGCCCCGCCACTCGTACGCCTCGCCACGTACGGACAGCGACTCCGCGATCCCCCACGGATCGCCGGTTCGCTCGAACTGGGCCAGCGCCTGATCGGCGTCGCCCTCCGATCGCTCCGGGCCGCCCGGGTGGCCGTACCGCAGCCTCGCCCGCAGCAGCAGGACGAGGCCGAGCTCCCAGACGTATCCGAACTCCCGGCAGTCCCGCACCGCGTCGTCCAGGGTCTCGCCGAGGCTCGCCGACTGACCGGTGAGCAGCCTGGCGGAGAACCAGAGGAAGCCGGGCTGACGGCAGGTCTGCGGCAACCCCGGCCGGTACGCGTCGACGATCCCGCGCAGATACTCCTGGGCACCCTCCCCGTCCGCCGGGTCGGCGCCCCCTCCGCCGCTCGCGAAGACCATCAGCCGCACCCCGCGCCGGGCCTCCCACAGCTGCTCCTCGGACCAGGGCGGCGCCTGGGCGGTGCAGGGGTCGGCCAGCGGCACGGCGGGCCGTACGGGCGCGAGGAACGGGTCGGGGCCGAGCGCGGCGGCGGCGGGCGCCCACGAGCGGGCGTCCCCGTAGTGGTTGCGCAGCTGCCAGAACCAGCTCATGGACAGCGCCAGGCACAGCCCCTCCTGCTCCTCCCGCAGCTCCACGGCGCGCCGCAGCGCGGCCCGTACGTTGTCGTGCTCCGCCTCGAACCTCTCAAGCCACCGCGCCTGCTCCGGGCCGCGCAGCAGGGGGTCGCCGGTGCGGACCAGTTCGCGGTAGACGGTGAGATGCCGCCGCTCGACGGCCTCCCGCTCACCTGACTCGGCCAGCCGCTGCGCGGCGTACTCGGCGACGGTCTCCAGCAGCCGGTAACGCATTCCGTCCGGGCTCTCGGGCAGGGCGAGCACGAGCGACCTGTCGACAAGGGAACTCAGGATGTCGAGGGTCGCGGGGGTGGCGCCCCCGGCGCGGGTGGGCTCGGCGCAGACGGCCTCGGCCTCCTCCAGCGCGCAGCCGCCCGCGAAGACGGCCAGCCGCCGCAGCACCGTCCGCTCACCCTCGTCCAGCAGGTCCCAGGACCAGTCCACCACCGCCCGCAGCGTCCGCTGCCGGGGCAGTGCGGTCCGGTGGCCGCCGGTCAGCAGCCGGAAGCGGCTGTCCAGGCGGTCGGCGATCTGGCGCGGGGTCAGCGCCCGTAGCCGGGCCGCGGCCAGCTCGATGGCCAGCGGCAGGCCGTCGAGCCGACGGCAGATCTCCTCGCACGCCGGCCGGTCGTCCTCCGTACCGAACCCGGGGCGTACGGCGGCGCCGCGCTCGGCGAACAGCCGCAGCGCCACCTCGGGCGGCAGCGGCTCGACGGGCCGTACCCACTCGCCCGGCACGCCCAGCGGCTCCCGGCTGGTGGCCAGTACGGTCACGTCGGGGCAGTCGGTGAGCAGGGCCTGGGCCAGCTCGGCCGCGGCGCCGACCACATGCTCGCAGTTGTCCAGGACGAGCAGCATCCGGCGCCGGGCGCAGTGCTCCAGCAGCTCGGCGAGAGGACCGAGCGCGGCTCCCTCGGCCGCCCGAAGCTCCCGGGCACCGGGCCCGCCCAGCGCCGTATCGCGCGCCCCGAGGGCGGTCAGCACCGCCTCCGCCACGGCCTCCCCGCCCCGTACGGGCGCCAGCTCGGCCACCCACACCCCGCCCGGCCACGCCCCGTCCGCCGCCTCGGCGGCCTCCAGGGCCAACCGGGTCTTCCCGACACCGCCGGGGCCCATCAGGGTGACCAGCCGCCGGGAGCGCAACTCGTCGACCAGCCCGTCCAGTTCAGCCTCGCGTCCGACAAAGGTGGTGAGCCGGGGCCGCAGATTCCCCGGCCCGTGTCGCCTGCCACTCCCGTCAAGCTCAAGGGCGCCGCTCCCGGCAGGCCACGCCGAACCGTCCGGCGGCGACGGGGTCACGTCCTCGGCCAGGAGTCCGGCGTGCAGGGCGCGCAGTTCGCCGCTCGGATCCGCGCCGAGGCGATCGGCGAGCCGGAGGCGGACTTCCTCGTACGCCTGCAGGGCCTCGGCACGGCGGCCGGTGGCGCGCAACGCGCGGATCCACAGCGCCTGCAGCGGTTCGTCCAGCGGCTCCTGGTCCGCCAGCGCCGCCAGTTCGGCCAGGGCACCCTCTGCCCGGCCCAGCGCCACCTCGGCCGCCAGGCGGTCACGGCGCGCCTGGGCGTGGCGGCGTTCGGCCCGTACGGCGGCGGGGCCGCCGCGCGAGGCGGGGGACGCTCCGCCGGCGGCGCCCGGCAGATCCGCGAGCAGCGGGCCGCGCCACAGCGTCATCGCCTCGTCGAGCAGCGCGGCGGCCAGGCGCGGGTCGCCCGCGCCGATCGCGGCGGAGCCCTCCGCCGCCAGCCGCTCGAAGCGGAACAGGTCGATGTCGTCCGGCTCGGCCACCAGGCGGTAGCCCCCGGGCACCGAGGCCACCGCCTCCTTGCCCAGCGCCCGCCGCAACCGCCCCACCAGCGCCTGCACCGCCGACACTTCGTCGGCGGGCGGCGCTTCGTCCTCGCCCCAGACCTGGGCGGCCAGCTGCGCCATGGACGCCGGACGGCCGCCACCCACAGCCAGCGCGCCCAGCAGCGCACGCAGCCGGGCGCCGCCGAGCGGCACCTCGGTGCCGTCCGGACGGACGGCCTGGGTGGCGCCGAGGACGCGGTAGCGGTAACTCACCCGGCCATTGTCCCCGCCCCGCCGCCAGGGCCGTCCCCCGCGCCCTGCCCCCTCCCTGCCACGCCCTTGCCGCGGGCCCGCCCTACCCCCTGCCCCTGCCCACCGTGCCCGGCCACCACGTGCCGGCCACGAGGCGACGACCCCCGGCCCCAGCCCGGGCCCCGACAGCCGACGCACCGCCCGCCGCACCCCCGCCACCACGAAAACGCCTTTGGCCGGCTTCACCGCCGCGGTGATACTCGCCGCATGGAACTCTCCCTCATCGCCGCCTTCGTCGCGGCCGCCTTCCTGCTCAGCATCGCCCCCGGTCCCGACATGCTCTTCATCGTGGCCAACGCCACGGCCGGAGGCCGCCGCGCCGGGGTGGTGGCCGCTCTTGGGATGTCGACCGGTCTGGCCGTGCATACGCTCGCCGCGGCGCTCGGTCTGAGTGCGCTGTTCCGGGCGGCTCCGGAGGCGTTGGAGGTGGTGCGGCTGGCCGGTGCGGTGTTTCTGATCTACCTCGCCATCACCTCCTGGCGGGCGGGCCGCCGTACGCCCGGCGAGGCCGAGCAGGGGCCCGCGCCGGCCGCCGCCGCGCCCCGTCGGCCGCTGCGCAAGCTCTATCTGATGGCGACGCTCACCAATGTGGCCAACCCCAAGGTCATCCTCTTCTACCTGGCGTTTCTGCCGCAGTTCCTGACCGTGGGCGATGGGGCGTGGCCGGTGTGGCTGCAGCTGCTGACGCTCGGCGGGCTGTTCATCATGGTCGGGCTGCCGGTGGACGCCACGGTGGGGCTGGCCGCCGGAAGCCTGGCGGACAAGCTGCTCAGCCGGCCTTCCTTCCGCCGCCGGCTGGAGCGGGCGTCGGCCGTGATCTTCGGCGGGCTCGCGGTCCGGCTGGCGCTCGACACCCGCTGACGGGCCGACAAATCACCACAAACCTTCCGCGTGTGCCGCGGCCGCTCAGAGTCCCCTCCCCGGAAAACAACAAGGTCCGGCCCCTCTTCTTTTTTTGGCCGCACCCGGGATATGCATGGGGTGAGCGGCCGCGTACCGGCCGTGATCGACAGAGGAATCGGCACAGACGGAAGGGACCTCGAACCATGACTGACACGGCGCGGCCGGACCCCGGGCAGGGCGGCTGGCACGTGGACGATCGCTGTACGAACTGCGATGTGGCGCGGCAGCTCGCGCCGGGGCTGATCGGCGAGGCCGACGGCCGTTCGCGGGTGTTGCGCCAGCCGCGCGACGAGGCGGAGACCAGGCTGCTGCACACCGCCGCGTACGCCTGTCACACCCGGTCGATCCGCCCTCCCGCCGGGCAGCGGCTCGATCCGGCGCTCGACCCGTTTCCGCTGGCCCTGGACGACTCCGTCTGGCTGTGCGGACACAACTCGACGCACACCGCCGCGGCCAACTCGTATCTGCTGCGCCGCCGTTCGGGGAGCGTCATGGTCGACACCCCGCGCTGGAGCGAGGCGCTGGCGGGGCGGTACGAGGCGCTGGGCCCGGTGACCGATGTGCTGCTCACCCACCGCGACCACGCGGCGCACGGCCGCCGCTGGGCGGACCGCTTCGGCGCGCGGCTGTGGATCCACGAGGGCGATCTGGCCGCGGCCCCGGACGCGGACCGCGTGCTGCGCGGCGTCGAGCCGGTCGAGGTGGCCGACGGCGTGGTCGCCCATCCGCTCCCCGGGCACACCGAGGGCAGCGTGCTGTACGTCGCGGACGACCGGTACTGCTTCAGCGGCGACAGCCTCTACTGGTCGCGCACCACGGCGGATATCGAGGTCGTGGAGAGCGTGACCTGGTACTCCATCGAGGAGCTGGCCGCGTCCTTGGTCCGCACGGCCCCACGGCTGCGCTTCGAGTGGCTGCTGCCCGGCCATGGGGACCGTAAGCGGCTGCCCGCCGCAGAGACGGCCCGCCGCATGGCGGAGCTGACGGACCGGGTGCGGTCGCTGAGGCCCCAGCCGATCGACTTCTCGGCCGTACGCTGGTAAGCCCCCCGCACGCCGTACGCCCTCGCCCTACGCCGCCATACCGCGCACCAGCGGGGTCAGCGCCGAGCCGACCAGAGTGGCCGTGACGATGGAGCCCATGGTGATGCCCCACGCCACCGGGCCCAGCGGGGTGCAGCCGAAGAACTGGCTGACGCCCGGTGTCTGGACGATGCCCGCGAGGACCGCCGCGGAGCCGAACCCCGCGATCAGGACGTGCCGGTCCAGACCGCCGGTGGCCAGGGTCTGGGCGAGCTGGGTGCCGACCAGCGCGACGAGCGCGACCGTGCTCGCACGGCGGCCGCGGCCGGTGAGCCGGGCGCCGGACCAGGCCATGCCCGCGCCGAGGGCGGTGATGGCGCCGCGCAGCAGCATCTCGTGGGTCAGGGCGGTGCCCAGGGAGCGGTGCGGGCCTTCGCGCAGCAGCCGCTCGCCGGTGTGGCCGGTCGGCTCGCGCACCGCGATGGCGAGCGCGGGCGCGAGGTCGGTGAGCAGGTTGACCAGCATGATCTGCCGGGCGCTCAGCGGTGTGCCGCCGGTGAGCGCGGAGGTGACCACGCTGAAGGTGACCTCTCCCAGGTTGCCGCCGATGAGGATGGCGAGCGCGGCCCGTACCGAGGCCCACATGGCCCGCCCCTCCATGAGCGCCGAGACGATGGTCTCCAGCCGGTCGTCGCCGACGACCAGGTCGGCGGCGGCGGTCGCGGCGGGCGTGCCGCGCCGGCCGAGGGCGATCCCGACGTCCGCGAGGCGGATGGCGGGGGCGTCGTTGGCCCCGTCGCCGGTCATCGCCACGACCCGGCCCAGGCGCTGGTACGCCTGGACGATGCGGACCTTGTGGTGCGGGCTGCACCGGGCGATCACATCGACGGTGGGCAGCAGTTCGTCGAGTCTGGCGTCGTCGAGCTCGTCCAGTTCGGGGCCCGTGCACACCTTGGGTTCCGGGACGTCGCTGACGGTCGCGGCGATGGCGTCCGCGGTGGCCGGGTGGTCGCCGGTGAGCATCACCGTGTGCACGCCCGCCTCGTGCAGCCGCCTGGTGGCGGGGGCGGCGCTGGTGCGGACCGGGTCGGCGAGCGCGATGAAGCCGAGGAAGTCCAGGTCCCGTACGGACTCGTCGGTCAGCTCCTCGTCGTCCGCCATGGGCCGCTCGGCGACGGCCAGGATCCGGCGGCCCGCGCCGGCCAGCTCCTCGGCACGGTCGGCGAGTTCCTTGGCGGCGGCGGTGTCCAGCGGGGTCCGTACGTCCCGGCTCCGTACGTCCGGGGTCCGTACGTCCCGGCTCCGCCGGTGTGCGCAGCGCAGCAGCACGTTCTCCGGTGCGCCCTTCACACTGAGCAGCATGCGGTGGGAGGTGCGCCCGGCGGTGGCGTGGTAGGCCCGGGAGGGTTCGAAGGGCAGCGAGTCGGTGCGCCGCCAGCGGGGGGCGCCGTGTCGTACGGCGACACCGGCGCGGCGGGCTCCGGCCATCACCGCGCGGTCGGTCTGGTGGGCCATGGGTTCGGCCTGCCGAGCCGGCGGGGTGGCGCGCAGCGCGGCGGCGAGCACGGCCTTGCGCGGGTTGTCGAGCCGGTCGGCGGGCAGCTGCTCCTCTCCGTCGCTGATGACGGACGCGAGTTGGAGGTTGCCCTCGGTGAGGGTGCCGGTCTTGTCGAAGCACAGGACGTCGGCGCGGCCCAGCGCCTCGATGGTGCGGGGGTTGCGCACCAGCGCGCCGAGGTCCGCCAGGCGGCGTGCGGCGGCGAGCTGGGCCGCGTTGACCAGGAAGGGCAGCCCTTCGGGTACGGAGGCGACAGCGAGGTTGACCGCGGAGGACAGGGTGTCGGTCAGCTTGCGGCCGTGCAGCAGTCCCGCTCCGGAGACCGCGGACGCGGAGCCGAGGGCGATGGGCAGGCTCGCCCGGGTGAGCCTGCCAAGACGGGCCTCGACGCCGGTGACGGGCGCGGCCTGGCGCGCGGTGGCGAGGCTGCGGCCGACCTCGGTGGAGGTGCCGGTGGCCACCACGACGGCCACCGCCCGCCCGGCGGAGACGGTGGTGCCCTCGTAGAGCATCGAGCGGCGCCCGGTGATGTCCGCGGCGGCCACCGGCGCCGGGTCCTTGGCCACCGGGAGGGATTCGCCGGTCAGCGACGACTCGTCGACCTCCAGGCCCTCGGCCTCCAGCAGCCGGCAGTCGGCGGGCACCACGTCCTCGGGGCGCAGCACGACGATGTCGCCGGCCACCAGGTCACCGGCGGCGACCAGCCGCTCGGTGCCGCCGCGGCGTACCCGCGCGCCGATGGCGGAGCGGGCGAACAGCTCGGCCAGGGCGCGTTCGGTCCTGACCCGCTGGACCGCACCGACCAGCGCGGAGGTCCCGGTGATGGCGGCCACCAGGGCGGCGTCGGTGCGCGATCCCACGGCCGCGGCCAGCGCGGCCCCGGCGGCGAGCACCGGGGTGAGGGGGTTGGCCAGCTCCTCGATGAACGCCGTGGGCAGGCTGGTGGCGGGCGGCTCTCCGGTGCGCGGCGCGCCGGGGGCGCGGGCGCGGGCCGCGGCCTCGGCCGGGGCGAGGCCGTCGGACCGGGTGTCCAGGCGTTCCAGGACCCGCGGGACGGGCATCAGATGCCAGGGGGTGGAGGTCACCGGTGGGGCCAGGGGGCGCGCTATCAGCTGCCGGGCGCGCCAGTTGCCCATGCAGAAGGCGAGGGTGCCGGCGAGGTTGCCGGCGCCGGTGGCGCGCGCAGCGGCCTGTCGGCGCGGGGCCCGGAGGGCGGCGACGGCGCCGACACCGCTGCCGCCGGCCGCGAGTATGGCGCTGTCCCGGTCGACCCGGGCCGCCACTCCCACGGCGTCCACGATCACCCCGGCGGACTCCAGGTCCGCGCCGACCAGCAGATGCGCGCCCCAGGCCGGGGGCTCGCCCTCCCGGTGGGTGCCGATGCTGCAGTCGGCGGCGCCCAGCGCCCGGCGGTTTCCCGAGAGCAGCAGCACCACGGCGCCGTCGGCCTGCAGGGCGCGCACCGAGGCCACCAGGCGCCCTCCGGCGGGCACCACCGCGTCCGCGAAGGCGAACGCGGGGTGCGGGTGGTCGGTGGCCAGGACCACGCGGGCACCCGCCCGGCGGGCGGCGGCCGCCACGGCCTCGGCGCCCGGGGCGGTCTGCACGGCCAGCCCCACCACGGCCCGCAGACGGCGGCCCTTGGCCAGGCCGAGGACGCGCTCGCTGCCCTTGCGGCGCAGCCGCGAGGCGGCCTGACTGCCCGTACGGCCCGTCAGGTCGAGCTGGTCCAGGGGCCCCAGCGCCCAGCCCTGGCCGTCCCGGCGGACCTCCAGGGGGCCGTCGGGGTCGAAGAGTTCGAAGAGCCGTTCGGCGATCAGCGGGGCCTCGGCCCTGTTGAGCACCTCGATGTCGATGGGCTCGTACCGGTCACTGCGCAGCGCCTCCTCATCCAGCAGCACGGTGTCGACCTGGCCCAGCCGCCGTAGCGCCCCGCGGTCCATGGCCACCACGCCGCGCAGTGCGAGAAAGCGGGCGAGGCTGGTCGCGAACCCCTCCCGGCCGCCCCCCGATGCCTTGGGTACGGAGGCCAGCGCCACGGCGAGCCCGCGGCGGGGGCCCGCGAACGGCACGGCGAGGGCGCCGGCGACGGCCCCGGCGCGCATGGACCGCTCCGCGTAGAGCGCGGTGGCGTCCCTGGGGGGCGGTCCGGGCCGCTCGACGATGATCGGCTCGGCGGCCACGTCCCGCGGTCCGTGCACCAGATGCGGTTCGGCCGCCTCCCATGTCTCGCTCTCCGCATCGGCCTCCCGCCACTGGGCGATGCGCTCGACAGTGTCCAGGGCGAGCCCTCCGCCGCGGGTGGCCACGCCTTGGGCCAGCGCGCTCATCGCGGTCAGCGCCGGGTCGGCCCGCTCGGCGCCGCCGATCGCCGCGGCCAGCCGGCGGACCCGCGGATGGTGCTGGAGCAGGGAGGCCAGCGCACCCACCTCGGTGGGCAGTTTGAGCCAGGGGGCCAGGCGCAGCGCGGTGGACAGGGCCAGGCCGACGGCGTCCGCGGTCAGCGCGGAGACGGATTCGGGGGTGTTGGCGCCTTCGGAGGGGTGGTGCGGTTCCGGGCACCATTCGTCGAACTCCTCGGCCACGACGGCCGCTCCGAGGGCTTCGGCCTGTTCGACCAGGGCGACCAGTTCGGATTCGCGCGGCGGCGGGGAGACGAGCGACACCACGACGCGTTCGGTGGGCGCGTTGACCCGCGCCCACCGGACACCGGGGTGTGTTTCGAGCGCCGTCTCCACGCGGCGGCCGACCCGCTCGCCCCCGATGCCGTGCACCCCCCGGACCTCGATATAGCAGCGCCCGGGGTGGGACCACACTCCGCGCTGTGGCAGCCTGGCCAGCCGTCCGACCAGTCCGGCCGCGCCGCGCACACCGGCGGCCACCCCGCCGGCGAGGGGTCCCAGCAGCGGGGGCGCCGGGATGCGCGGTCCCGATCGCCGCGACCGTTCCGGCTGTTTCGACCGTTCTGACCGTGGTGCCTGGGACATCGGCGCGGCCTCCCTGTACGTCGCCCGGCAGCCGCCCCCACTCGGCGCCCTGTTCAGCGGAAGGCACCCTGTTCGGCAGAAGATGAATCCCGATTACCCTGAAAAGTGAGGAATTACCGCAACGTCAACCATGTGTGGACGTGAGATCTGTGAGTACTCCCACCACCACCCGCAAGCGCGGGGCCTCGGACAAGACGAAGACAGCGGCCCGGCAGAAGACGACGGCCCGGCAGAAGACGGCGGCCGCCGCGAAGAGCACGGCCACGAAGAGCACGGCCGCGAAGGCCACAGCCACGAAGGCCACGGCCGGTACGGCCACGAAGAGCACCAAGGCCGTGGCGAAGGCCGGGAAGCCGGTCAAGACCATGACGGGCGGCGGCAAGCGGTCCTTCACCGTCACCGTCCCCACCATGGGGCGCCCCACGATGGGGCGCGTGGGGGGCGGCCTGATGGACGCGGCGCTGCTGCCGGTGGCGATGGCCCGCCGCTGGCTGCCTGCCAAGGGCGGTCTGCCGCTGTACGTGGGCCTGGGCCTGCTGGGCGCCGCGGACGCGATCGAGTGGCCGGTGGCCGTGGGCATCGGCGTCGGCTACGCGGTCCTGCGCCGCGGCGGCATCATGGCACCCCCGTCCACCGGCCGCCGGACCGTCGCCCAGGCGGCCTGAGGGCCCCTGTTCGGACGCTCCGCCCGACGGACCGGCGCCGTCCGGGCCCCGGTCCGTCGGGGCGGAGGGTCACCCCGCGCACCAGGACGCGGTTTCACCAGCGCCGACACTGTCCGTCACCCCCCTTCACCTCCTTCACCCCCTCTGCTGGCATATGCCCTCATTTGGGGTGAAACTTGAATCCCGAAAGAGGGAGCATTCCTCGGGGAAGTGATGAAGTGCCGGTCAGCTGGGACGACACCGCCGTCCTCACCGATGCCCACGACCGCTTTCTGGCGGGCAGACTCGTCAGCCGCGCCGTACGTCCGCCGATCCTCAGCTCCTGGGAGCGCTGCCGGTCGCTGGGCATCGCAGCCGACCATGTGGACGTGCTGTACCACACGGAGCTGGACCTCGGCGGCAGCCTGGCCGAGGCCGCCCGTCCGGTGCTGGACCGGCTCGAGTCCCAGGTCTCCGGTATCCGGGTGAGCGCGGTCCTGTGCGACCAGGACGCCCGAGTGCTGGAGCGCCGGGTCGGCGAACACTCGCTCAACCGCTTCCTCGACTCCCTGAATCTCGCCCCCGGCTTCGGCTTCTCCGAGGAGCTCACCGGCACCAACGGCATGGGCACCGCGCTCGCGGCCCGGCAGCCCGCCTTCGTATGCGGCCGGGAGCACTTCGCCGACATCATGCGACAGTTCGCCTGCGCGGCCGCCCCCATCCGCGACCCGTTGAGCGGGCGCGTCCTCGGCGCACTCGACCTGACCTGCGACCACCGCCACGCCGACGTCTCGATGCTGGGCCTGGTCCACCAGGCGGCGGTCGCCGTCGAGCAACGGCTGCTCGACCGCATCACCGCCCGCGAGCGGGCACTGCTCGCCTCCTTCGCCGTCGGCGGCGCCCGGGAGGCCCCCGACGCCCTCGACCGGCGGGATCGGCTGGTCCTTCAGGAGCTGGCCCTCCAGCTCATCGCCGGCGGACGCGCCTGTGTCGTGGAGGCGCGGCTCCCCGAGGGGCGCGGTGTCACGCTCTGGTGCCATGAGGCCCACGGCCCCACCGGCGCGGTCGGCTTCCTCGTCGAGGCCGTGCTGCCCGGCGGCGAGCGCTGCCGCTGTGCCGCCGCGGACCGTACGGGCTCCCCAGAGCCGCCCGCCCTCGCAGGCGCAGGCCCGATGCCCCATCCGCCGCTCGTCCCGGGGAGCCTCGCGTTTCCCACGCTCCCGCCCGCCGACGGCCCCACCCCGCCTGCCGCGTCGGGCCACCCCGGCCCCGTGCCTTCCTCCGACGCGTGGGCGCGCGGCGGTCCGCTCGCCGTCGGGGAGCCCGGCGTCAGCCGCTTGGCGCTGCTGGCCCGGGAGCGGCTGGGGCTGCTGTGCGAGGCGGGCGTGACGGTCGGCACCACCTTGGACGTCACCCGCACCGCCGAGGAGCTGACCGAGGTGGCCGTGCCGCGGTTCGCCGACTATATGGCCGTGGACCTGCCGGACTGCGTGCTGCGCGGCGAGGAGCCGGTGGGGACCGGCGGCCCGCTGCTGCGGGTGGCGATGGCGGGGGTGCGCACGGGGTCCCATCTGTACGCGGCGGGCGAGTCGGTCCGCTACGCCGCCTCCACACCGCACGCCCGCGCGCTCGCCACCGGCGAACCCGTACTCGAGCCGTATCTGAACGAGGCGTACGGCTGGCTGGCCAACGATCCGGCCCGCGGCGGGCAGGCGCTGCGCGCGGGGATCCATTCGCTGATCGCGGTGCCGATGCGGGCCCGGGGTGTCGTCCTGGGCGTGGCCGCGTTCTACCGCTCCGCGCTCAAGCAGCCCTTCGAGGAGGACGATCTGTCCCTGGCCGAGGACCTGGTCAGCCGCGCCGCCGTATGCATCGACAACGCGCGGCGCTTCACCCGCGAGCACACGACCGCGCTGGCGCTGCAACGCAGCCTCCTGCCCCGCGGGCTGCCCGCGCAGCACGCCGTGGAGGCCGCCCACCGCTATCGGCCCGCGACGACCGGGGTCGGGGGCGACTGGTTCGATGTGATCCCGCTGTCCGGCGCCCGGGTGGCCCTGGCGGTCGGCGACGTGGTCGGGCACGGACTGCACGCGACGGCGACGATGGGCCGGCTGCGCACCGCCGTCCACAACTTCTCGGCGCTGGACCTGGCGGTCGACGAAGTGCTCAGCCAACTCGACGATCTGGTCTGCCGTCTCGACCCGGACGCGACGGGTACGGACGCCCTGGGCACCGACCCGGCGGGCGGCACGGACATGTACTCGACGGACACCGGGCCCGAGCCGGGCGGCGAGAGCGAGCCGGGCATCGTCGGCTCCGGCTGTCTGTACGCCGTCTACGACCCGGTGAACCGCCGCTGCACCGCCGCCCGGGCCGGACACCCGCCGCCCGCCCTGGTGCTGCCCGACGGCACCGTGGAGTTTCCCGACGTGCCCCCGGGGCCACCGCTCGGCGTGGGCGGCCTGCCGTTCGAGACCGCCGACTTCGAGGTCCCCGAGGGCAGTCTGCTGGTGCTCTACACCGACGGCCTGCTCACCGGCGACGGCCACGGCCCGGGGGTCGGCTTCGAGCGGCTGCGCGCGGCGCTGGCCCGCCCGGGCCGTACGCCGGAGCAGACCTGCGCTGCCCTGGAGTCGCTGTTCCCGGAGCGCCCCGTGGACGATGTGGTGCTGCTCGTGGCCCGTACCCGGGCTCTGGGCGAGGATCAGGTCGCCGTCTGGGATCTGCCCGCGGACCCGGCCGAGGTGTCCCGGGCGCGCCAGGAGGTCATCGCGCGGCAGACCGAGTGGGGCCTCGAGGAGCCGGCGTTCACCACCGAGCTGATCGTCAGCGAGCTGGTCACCAACGCCATCCGGTACGGCCGCGAACCACTGCAACTGCGCTTGCTGCGCGAGCGCGCGCTCATCTGCGAGATGGCCGACGGCAGCAGCACCTCCCCGCGGCTGCGCCGGGCTCGCACCACCGACGAGGGCGGCCGCGGGCTGTTCCTGGTCGCCCAGCTCGCCCTGCGCTGGGGCACCCGCTACACCGAGCACGGCAAGGTGATCTGGACGGAGCAGCCGCTGCCCCGGGTCCGCTGAGCGCGTCCGCCCACATCACCGCGGCTCACCGCGCATCACCGCGCGTCACCGCAGGTCAGCACACGCCGCCGGGCGTCATGTCGCGGCGTCGGCCAGCAGCTTCAGGGCCAGCCGCTGGAGCTCGGGGCCGGCCTTGTCGGGGCTGCCGGTGTCGTACGGCGGGGCGGGGTCGTACTCGACGGCCAGCTGCATGGCCCTGGCGGTGTTCTCGTCGGACAGCCGTGCGGCGAGGTGCAGGCCCATGTCGATCCCGGCGGAGACCCCCGCGGCGGTGATGATCTTCCCCGTCTCGATGAACCGCCCCGGTGTGTCGATGGCGCCCACATCGGCCAGCGAGGGGCGGGCGGCCCAGAACGTGGTGGCGGGCAGGCCGCGGAGCAGTCCGGCGGCGCCCAGGATCAGCGACCCGGTGCACACCGAGGTGGTCCACACCGTCTTCTCGTGCATACGGCGCAGCCAGTCGAGGATCACCTCGTCGCCCATCGAGGCCGTGGTGCCGCGCTCGCCCCCGCCCGGCACCAGCACGACCTCCGCCCGGGGCATCTCGTCGAGGGACCGCTCGGCCACCAGCGCCAGCTCCCCGGTGTCCGTGCGCACTCGCCCGGCCCGCTTGGCCACCGTGGTCACCGAGACGTGAGGGACGCGGCACAGCACCTCGTACGGGCCGACGGCGTCCAGCGCGGTGAAGCCGTCGTACAGCAGCACCGCCACCCGTATCGGCCGCCCGGACACCCCGCCGGTCGCGGCGCCGCCCTCCTCGCGGGTCTGCTGGGCGCGGGCCGGGGCCGCCGCGACCGTCGTCAGCCCCGCGCCCACGGTTCCGGCCGCGGCCGCCCGCAGCAGTTTGCGGCGGCCGTTGTCCGTACCTGCCATGGATCCCTCCCAGGTCGAGTCCTCCGGTGGAACACCGGTGAGCAGGTAGTCGGCCCGGAACCCGGCGGGGTTCCGGGGCGTAGGAAGCTTTCCGGGATTTGTGTTATCCAGACCGCGCGGCTCCGTCTCCTATGGGGGGCACCCCGACATGACCGGGGTGGTCGGCCGTAATGGGGCCCTGATCGGGAGAGAGCGAGGTGGCGCGTGCGCACCAAGGAGCAGTCGGACGCCGCGGTCGTCGCAGCGGCGCGGGCTGGGGACCAGCGAGCGCTGGCGGAGCTGCTGGAGGAGTACCTGCCGCTGGTCTACAACGTGGTGGGCCGGGCCCTGGACGGCCACGCCGACGTCGATGACGTCGTACAGGAGACGATGCTGCGGGCGGTGACGGGGCTGGCGGGCCTGGCCGACCCGGAGCGGTTCCGGTCCTGGCTGGTGGCGATAGCCCTGAACCAGGTGCGTCAGCGCTGGCGCGAGGGGCGGGCGGGGGCGCGGGCCGGGCAGTTGGAGGAGGCCGTCGAGGTGGCCGATCCCGGTGCGGACTTCGCCGAGCTGACGGTGTTGCGGCTCGGGCTGTCCGGGCAGCGGCGGGAGGCCGTGGAGGCGACCCGCTGGCTGGAGCGGGACGAGCGGGAGGTGCTGTCGCTGTGGTGGCTGGAGGCCGCGGGCAAGCTGACCCGCGCCGAACTCGCGGCGGCCTGTGAACTCGCCCCGAAACACGCCGCGGTGCGGGTCCAGCGGGTCAAGAGCCGACTCGACACCGCCCGGGGCGTGGTGCGGGCGCTGCGCGCGTCGCCGCGCTGCCCGGAGCTGTCGGCGCTGGTGAAGCCGTGGCACGGCACACCGTCCGCGCTGTGGCGCAAGCGCCTGGCCCGCCATATCGGGCAGTGCCCGCGGTGCGGATTCGCCGCAGCCGATCTGGTGCCCGCCGAGGGGCTGTTGGTGGGCATGGCCCTGGTGCCGCTTCCGGCGGGGCTGGCCGCGTACGCGCTGGGGCAGCTCGCCTCGGGGACGTCAGCGGCAGCAGCCACGGCTGCGGCGTCGAAGACCGCTGGGGGCAAACTGGCTCAGCTCCTGGCGCAGACCACGGCGAAGCCGGTGGTGGCGGTGGCCGCGGCGGGCGGTCTGGCGGTCGCCGCCACCGCCCTGTACGTCCAGGCCGGGCCCGGCTCCGCCCCGAACCCGGGGCGTCCGCCGTCCGCCGCGGCGTCCTCCGCACCCGTCGTACCCGAGGCTTCGGCGGCGGCGACGACCGGGGAGGTGGGCGAGGCGGTCTCCCGCCCGCCGTCGCGTAGGCCCAAGTCCTCCCGGTCGGCCTCCGCCTCGGCCGTTCCGCGCTCGCTGTACGGCACGGTGGTCGACGAGGCCGACGCGGCCCCGGCGGCCACCGCCCGCCCCGGTCCGCTGCCGAAGCGGCCGGAGGGGCGTGCGATCACCGGCTCGGGCAGCTATGAACAGCCGGGCCCCGGCAGATACGTGATGGTCAACAACGCTCAGTATGTGACCCTGACCGGGCAGGGGTACGTCCGGGTCCGCTGGGGGCTAGTGCCCGCCGAGCGGTCCGGCCGGCTGCGGATGCCCAGCTGGACCGGGCTGAGCGGGCGGCTGTTCCATGTGGCCTCCGGCGGGGGCCGCCGCATGGACGACCAGATACCCGGGGCCACGGACCGGCCGCACACCGGGATGGGCAGCGCCGCCACGGGGTTCGACACCCTGCCGGCGGGCGCGCAGCAGATGTGGCAGAACGAGTACTACTACCTCGACGGCAGCGTGACCCTCCATCTCAACGAGGACTGGGCCGACTACAACCTCGCGGTCTCCGCCGTGGACCGGGCGGGGATCCTCCAGGACATTCTGCAGCCGCCCGGGGACGCGGCGATCCGCTACGGGCTGGTGCGGGACACCGGCACCGACGCCGCCCCGGTCCCGCAGTATGTGACCCGCTCGCGCTCCGCCGACCCCTTCACCGTGCCGCTCCGCGGCGATCTGCGCTGACCTGATGGGCCATCGCCACGCTGGGTCCTCAGCGCAGGTCCTTGACCCGGCGGAGCTTCCCGACGGAGCGCTCCAGCGACTCCGGCTCCACCACCGCCACCTCGACGGTCAGACCCGCCCCCTCCTTGACCGCCTGGGCGATGGCCCGCTCGGCGGCCGCGCGCGCCTCGGGCGTGGCGCCGGGGCGCGCCTCGGCCTGTACGGTCAGCTGATCCATCCGGCCGCGCCGGGTCAGCACCAGCTGGAAGTGCGGAGCGACGCCCGGGGTGCGCAGCACGATCTCCTCGATCTGGCTGGGGAAGAGGTTCACCCCGCGCACAATGATCATGTCGTCGCAGCGGCCGGTGATCTTCTGGATGCGGCGGAACGCGGGCCGGGCCGTGCCGGGCAGCAGCCGGGTCAGATCGCGGGTGCGGTAGCGGATGACGGGCATGGCCTCCTTGGTCAGGGAGGTCAGCACCAGCTCGCCCTCCTCGCCGTCGGCCACCGGCTCGTCGGTGAGCGGGTCCACGATCTCGGGGTAGAAGTGGTCCTCCCACACGTGCAGCCCGTCCTTGGTCTCCACGCACTCCTGGGCCACCCCGGGGCCGATCACCTCGGACAGCCCGTAGATGTCCACGGCGTGCAGGTCCGCGCGCTCCTCGATCTCCCGGCGCATCTCCTCGGTCCACGGCTCGGCGCCGAAGACGCCGACCTTGAGGGAGGTGGTGCGCGGGTCGACGCCCTGGCGCTCGAACTCGTCGAGGAGGGTGAGCATGTAGGAGGGGGTGACCATGATGATCTCGGGCCTGAAGTCCTCGATGATCCGCACCTGGCGGGCGGTCATGCCGCTGGAGGCGGGGACGACGGCGCAGCCCAGCCGCTCGGCGCCGTAGTGGGCGCCGAGGCCGCCGGTGAACAGGCCGTACCCGTAGGAGACATGCACCATCTGGCCGGGGCGCCCGCCGGCCGCGCGCAGCGAGCGGGCGACCACCCCGGCCCACATGGACAGGTCGTTCGCGGTGTAGCCGACGACGGTGGGGCGGCCGGTGGTGCCGCTGGAGGCGTGGACGCGGCGCAGCTGTGAGCGGTCCACGGCGAGCAGACCGAAGGGGTAGGTGTCGCGCAGATCGGCCTTGGTGGTGAGGGGGAAGCGGGCCAGGTCCGCCAGCGTGCGGCAGTCCTCGGGCTCGACGCCGGCCGCGCGGAACTTCGCCCGGTACGGCTCGACATGGTCGTAGACCCGCCTGAGGGTGGTCCGCAGCCGGGCCAGCTGGGTCTCGCGCAGCTCTTCTGGCCCCATCCGTTCAGCGGCGTCGAGGAGTTCGGCCGGCGGTGGTGATCCCAGTCGGCGCCCGCCGCCCGTCGTATGCGTCGACACCGTCATGTCTGGCACCACCTCATGGACCGACCGAACATTCGGTTTAACCGCGCGACGCGATCAAGTAACCCAGTATCCGGCGGGGCTGTCAAGGGGTGGCGCGGGCGCACGGGAGGGACACCCCTCGCCCTCCTTCAGCCCGCCCTCTGTCCCCTATATAGGGCCGCCATATAGGGCCGTTCCGGGACCGCTTGTATCGGGCCCCATATAAAGGGGACAGAGAAGGGGCGGGGAGAGGGTGTGAGACGGGCCGTCACCTCAGCCCGAGGGGGACGGGTTCGAGGCGGACGGGGAGGACTTGTACGCGGTGGACTTCTCGATGGCACCGCCGAGCGTGTCCCGGGCGGCCTTCAGGGAGCCCATGGACTCCGCCGAGACGACCCAGCGGTTGCCGACCAGAAAACTCCCGCCGTACATCTGCGCGTAGTCCAGCCAGTCCCGCTGCCCCTTGGCGGTCACGAAGCTGAGGAAGACATAGTTCTTCTTGCCGAGATGGCAGACCCCCTGACGGTAGTCGTCGACGTCCGTGGTGATCTCCGGCTTACAGCCCATCGCCTTGCCCAGCTTCTCGACGCCGGCCGGCCGGGCGGCCGGGGCGCTCGCGCTCGGCTTGGCCTTCCCGCGCTCCCCGATCGACGCCTTGTCGTTCTCGCCGTCCGAACCGCACCCGGCCGACAGCAGCGCCACGGCAGCGACGGCCGGCACCACCGCACCGGCGCCGATACGGCCGCGGCGACGCGGCGGCGCGACCCATGGCGCGGGGCGCGGGGCCGCGGCGCGGCCGGGGGCCGGACGGGTGGCGTCTTCCGGGGAACACCTTCGCGGTGCATGCTCGGGCTTCACGTCCATCGGTACGGACGCGACGGGCGAGGCGTTCAACGAATCCGCGAATTCATTCGCGAACCCCTTCCACCCTCGTGATCTACGCGCGTATCTTCGCCGCACCGCACTTCCCCCCACGTGACACCGAGTTCGGAGGAGCAGACATGTCCGCACAGACCGGCAAGGGTGCCCACCGGAAACGCCCCGCTCTGCGCTCGCCCTACGCCATGGGCGGGTTGGCCCTCGCGGTCGCCGCCAGCCTGGCCTCGTTAGTGCCCGCCATGGCTTCGACCACCGAGGCGTCCGAGGCCGACGCGGCGCAGGCGCAGGCCCCCGCACATCCGGAGCGGGACTGGATGGGCTCGACCGTCGCCGAGCACGAGGGCGGCGACCCCGAGGCGACCCCCAAGGCCACGGCGGCCGCCACGGTGGAGGGGGTCGACGTCAGCAACCACCAGGGGACGGTCAACTGGACGTCACTCTGGAACAAGAACGTCCGGTTCGCCTACGTCAAGGCCACCGAGAGCACGACGTACAAGAACCCCAAGTTCGCCTCGCAGTACAACGGCTCCGCCAACAAGGGCATGATCCGCGGCGCGTACCACTTCGCCCTGCCGAACAAGTCCAGCGGCACCGCACAGGCGGACTACTTCGTGAACAACGGCGGCCGCTGGTCCGCCGACGGGAAGACCCTGCCGCCCGTGCTGGACATCGAGTACAACCCGTACGGCGCGTCCTGCTACGGCAAGACCAAGGCCCAGATGGTCACCTGGATCAAGGACTTCGGCGCCCGGGTCAAGAAGCGCACCGGGCGCGACCCGGTGATCTACACGACCACCAGCTGGTGGAAGTCCTGCACCGGCAACAGCGGCGCGTTCGGCACGAAGAACCCGCTGTGGCTCGCGCGCTACGCGTCGACGCCGGGGGCGCTGCCGGCCGGCTGGAAGACCCACACCATCTGGCAGTACACGTCCTCCGGGCCGGTGGTGGGCGACCACAACAAGTTCAACGGCAGCCTGACGCGGCTCAAGGCACTCGCCAAGGGCTGAGTTCAACGCCGACCCCCGACCGGCGCCGACCCGGGCAACTCCCGCCCCCCGACTGGGCAAAGCGGACGTAAACACCAGCTCAGGGGGCGGGACACAAAACAGTTCGGCAGAGTACCAGCAAGTAGCGATCGCTGTCAGGTCTTTATTCATTGGTGATGAGCTCTCCACTCCCGGCCCACACCAGGCACTAGCGTCCGGTGTCACTCCGAACCAAGGAGGGCGCTGTGCGATCAGTCATCAGCAGATCCATTGCTTCCAGCCGCACGATCGGGACCGGGCTCATCATCGGTGCGCTCGCCATGACGCTCGCGGCACTGCTCATCCCCGTGAGCCTGTTCGGCGAAAGCAGCGCCGCGGCGCTCCCGAGCGGGGTCACCGACGACGGCAAAGGAACCATCAGTACGCAATACGGACCGCTCACCGCGGTCGACAGGGACTTCGTCCGCAAGGTCAAGCTCGCCGGCCTGTGGGAGCTCCCCTCGGGACGCATGGCGCAGGAGCGTGGCAACACCGACGCCGTGAAGACCGCGGGCGAACACCTCATCGAAGGCCACACCGAGCTGGACCGCCGATCCAACGAGGTGGGCCAGGCTCTCGGAATCGACCTGCCCACCCAGCCCAATGAGCAGCAGCAGGGCTGGCTCAACGAAATGACCAACGCCGCCTCACCGGCGGAGTTCCAGCGTGTGTTCGCCAACCGCCTGCGCGCCGCGCACGGGAAAGTCTTCGGCCTGGTTGCCCAGGTGCGGGCGCAGAGCGAGAACTCCATGGTCAGGTCCCTCGCGACAAGGGCCAACGCAGTCGTTCTCGACCACATCACGGTCCTTGAGGACACCGGGCTTGTCGACTTCGAGGCCCTCAACACAAAGTGAAGTGATCTCATGAGGCAACAGACCCATAAACGCGGGCGTTTCACGAACAAGACCGTGGCCATCGTCGCCGCGCTGGCGCTCGGCGGTGGCGGCGCGGCCATCATCGCGGCGAACGCGTCCGCGAGCGGCGACAAGAGCTCCGGCGAAGAGCGGACGCTGTCGGCGACGGCAGGCACGATCAGCTGCCCCGACGTGGGCCAGAAGCTCAACCACGTGCCCCGCCAGGCCCGCACCGAGGTCGACAGGAACCTGGCCGAGCTCGACTCCCAGGTGGCCAAGGCATACCAGCGCATGGCGAACAAGGAGGCGGGCACGGACTCCGTGCTCACCACGCTCCAGCAGCAGCGCACGGCCACCTTGGACCGTATCGGGACCGCCATCAGCCGCAGCGCCCAACGCCCCGCGGGTCTCGAGCAGATGAGCGCTTGCAAGATGCAGACCAACTTCGCCGGGCAGGGCCGGGGCGGTCAGGGCGGCAACCAGCAGCAGGGTGGCGGCCAGCAGGGCAACCAGCAGGGCGGTGGCCAGCAGCAGGGCGGCGGCCAGCAGGGCGAAAACCAGCAAGGCGGCGGGCAGCAGGGCGATGGCCAGCAGCAGGGTGGCGGCCAGCAAGGCGGGCAGCAGGGCGGCAACGGCGGGCAGCAGGGCAACGGCCCCTCCCCCGACGACTTCGTCGACATCACGAAGGTGCAGCCCAACGTCAAGGAGCCGCAGAACCAGGGCAACGCGTCCAAGGGCAGCTTCGTCTCGGAGTGCGGTGTCAACGAGCAGGGCATCCGCAACACCGACAACGTGATCGTGGCGCCCGGTGTGGGCAACGGCGCCCACCACACCCACGACTACGTGGGCAACAAGACCACGAACGCCAACTCGACCAACGACAGCCTGGCCGCGGGCGAGACCACCTGCACCAACGGCGACCAGTCCACGTACTACTGGCCGGTGGTCCGGGTCCAGGACGGCACCCAGGAGAAGGACGCCAACCAGCTCGGCGGTGGCCTCGAGGGGAACGTCGGCAAGATCCTCACCCCCAAGAGCTCCACCATCGAGTTCAAGGGCAGCCCGGTCGGCAAGGTCACCGCGATGCCCCGCTTCCTGCGGATCATCACCGGTGACGCCAAGGCGTTCACCAACGGCACCGCCAACGCCAACGCCCACTGGAGCTGCACCGGCTTCGAGGACCGCCAGCTGACCGACAAGTACCCGATCTGCCCGCAGGGCAGCGATGTGGTGCGCAGCTTCGCCTTCCAGAGCTGCTGGGACGGCAAGAACATCGACAGCGCCAACCACCGTGACCACGTCGCCTTCGCCCAGGAGGACGGCTCCTGCCCCAACGGCTTCCAGGCGATCCCCCAGTTGGTGAACAAGATCACCTATGAGGTGCCGGCGGGCGAGACCTTCGCGGTCGACGGCTTCCCCGAGCAGTTGCACAAGCCGATCACCGACCACGACGACTTCATCAACGTGATGTCGGACCAGCTGATGAACCAGGCAGTGCAGTGCATCAACAGCGGGCAGAAGTGCGGTTGACGCCCCACCAGCCCCAGGCGTGGGGGGGGGGGGCGGGGGGGGGCCGCGCGGGGCGCCCGCGGGGGCGGCGGCGGCAGCCGGCCACGCGCCCACCCCGAGCCCGC